>CAZEGG010000322.1:0-4130 GCA_964511755.1 uncultured Desulfobacteraceae bacterium
GTGAGTGCCAGGTGGTTCACGGAAATAATTCGGACCATGGAAGACGTGAACAGATCCGCCGCAAAGGTAACGGTACCCATATTGATGCAGGTTGCCGGCGATGACCACCTGACCGACGCAGCACAATCACAGGAATTCTTTGCCCGGCTGAACGCTGAAGACAAGAGCCTGCATGTCTATGACGGGTTCTATCACGAAATCTACAACGAAAAGGAAGAATTGCGGGCCAAACCCCTCGCCGACCTGGATGCCTGGGTAAAAGATCATTCTCCCATCTGAAGACGCCCGTACAACGACTCGGTCTGGTCAAGAAAAGCCGACTGAACCATCACCATGCCGCCCTCGTTTTGCTGCAGGTGAATACGTAGCAGTGAAGCCTTCCCCTCTACGGGCAGTCTATACGCCCCCCATCTGCTTCAGTTTTTCGTCCCAGAATTCCTTTTGTTTCTCTCTCCAGTTGGGTCCCGTGAACCTTTTGTCATAAAAGCCCCCAAGTCTTTCAAGCCATCTGACCCATGCGTTCTTGTTTTTCTCTCTGGCCTCGACAACGTCGGCTACAAAGAGCGCAATCTGATCCATCTTCTCCTTGGGTGCGTAGTAGGAAGCGCCTTCCTCGGCGGATCTCTTCAGGTTTTCCTCAGATAAGGCGTGTCCTGTCAACATGAGAGCAGGTATGCCATGCTTGTTCGCAATTTGCAGGAGATCGAAGCCCTTTACTCCCATGATATCCAGGATCGCCACGTCGTAGTTCTCCCTTTCCAGCAGCTTCTTGCCTTCTTCATAAGACTGGGCGGTGTCTATTCTGCACATGTCCAGGAGTTCAACGAGCATCTCCAGGACATCTTGTTCATCATCTACGATCAGGATTTTTCTTCCTCTAATCAATTTGTTCGCATTCATATTTCGTCCTCCCGGATCAACTCATTCATCGAAAACGCCAATTCAACACACTGCCTTCAAGAGCTACATCTAGAATAAGCATAGTGAGAAACATTGTCAAAAGACAAAGATTCCACACTGAGATCTCCCCGCATATCTTCCCTCCTTGAAATTGAAGCACGCCTTTTCAGCCGGATAAGCGGTTCTCCATCGACCGCCGGCTTACGGTTCATCCGTATCTCCGTCCTTGCTTCAGGTCCGGGCGTATGGGACCGGATTTTCCTTGTCCCGCAGGACCGTTTCCGCTAGACTGCGGCCCGGAAAAAGGGGCTTGTTACAACCTCTTTTCATTCCTATGGAACCCTCCCTTTGACCTCCTCTCAGGTGATGCAGTTCTTCCCGGATTCTGTAGGAAGCACAGCAACTGTCCGCCGTTGCGACTGGAGGGACTCTGAGCTTTTGCGAGGAACAGAGAGTGATGGAAAAGAGCATGGAAAGCAGCGGGAATAACTCGCAGGGAATTTTCTACGGATGGATCATTGTAGGAGTGGCCCTGGTTTCCATGGCTTTCTGGCTGGGGATCCGCACCAGCTTTTCCGTCTTCTTTGTGGCTTTTCTGGGAGAATTCCACTGGAGCCGCGCCAGCACTGCGGGCGTTCAATCCCTGGCCCTCATCACATACACCATTTTGGCCCCAATAGTGGGCGGCCTCATAGATCGCCACGGTCCCCGCCGCGTTATCGTCCCCGGCATCCTGGTTTTTGCCCTCGGATTGGGCATGTGTTCCCTCATCAAGACGTTGCCCCAGTTCTATCTGCTTTACGGCGTGATCATGGGGTCCGGCATTACGTGCGTCGGCATTGTCTCCTATTCAGCCGTTCTGGCCCACTGGTTCGAGAAACGACGGGGCCTTGCAAGCGGCATCGCGGTCTCAGGAATGGGACTTGGAACCTTCGCTCTGGTGCCTCTCTCCCAGGCACTGATCTCGCGACGGGGTTGGCGAGCCGCTTTTGTCGTCCTCGGAGGGCTCGTGATGCTCATTCTCTTACCGCTGAATGCCATTTTCATGCGTCACAAGCCGGCGGATGTAGGTCAGTTTATGGATGGCGAAAAGACGGTGCGAGTTCGCATAAGGAGAGGGGCGGCCCGAAACCACTCGCCAGAAGAACCGGATGAATGGAGTTTCGGAAGCGTCCTGGTCTCGGGCCGGTTCTGGGCGCTCATGGGGTTCACATTTTTTTCCACCATCAGCATATACGGCATTCTCGTCCACGGCATCGAATTTTTCGTAGATCAGGGAATTGAAAGGATGAAGGCGGCACTTGTCCTGGCCCTGGTGGGAGTTGTCTCTTCCGTATTCCGGATTGTCTGGGGAGGGGTTTCGGACCGGGCGGGCAGAGAACTCACCTTCACTTTCGGGCTTTTGTGCGCAAGCCTGAGCGTGGTTTCCCTGCTTCTCATCGAAGAGACCGGCAAAAGGGATTTCGTCTACTGCTTTCTGATTCTTTTCGGCATGGGCTGGGGAGTGACTGCGCCCATGTTCATGGCCGTATCGGCCGATCTGTTCAATGGCCCGATATTCGGGTTCATTTACGGCCTGGTGGAGGCCGGCATCGGGATCGCAGGTGCCATAGGATCATGGATGGCAGGGGCAATCTATGACAGGACCCAGAGCTACCAGTGGGCGTTCATCCTTTTCATTGTCTTTTTCTCCGTCTCAGCCGCCCTGATCTGGCTGGCCGCACCTCGAAAGGTCCGTCCGGGCCGCGCAAGGTAATGCTGCCGCCTTGAGCCCCACCTTCTTCATACTCCGGCCCCTCAAACCCGCCTCCGAACACAGTCGGGTTCAGCCCGCCACCTTGCCGTCGAGGAATACGGCGCGCCCCTTTTTCTCTCGAAACATCTCAAGTTTCTCACGTGTGCGTCGATATCTTTCATGGGACCGGATAAAAAGGAGGAGACGGAAATATGCGAACGACCGCCTTTCTGATCTGTTTTCTGGCGTTATTCACGATTAGTGCCTGTACGCATATGATCTACGGAGTACCGGAGGAGCAGTGGAATCAGATGACCCCGGCACAGCGCCAGGCAGCTATCGAGGGGTACAATGAGCGTGCGAAAATCAGGGAGCAGAGAAGATTGGCGGAAAGCCGGCGCGCCGCTGAAAAGGCCAAAGAGGACCGCATCCGCGCCGAGATTGAGGCCCGGCGCGAACGCGAGCGGATCGCAGCGATCTATGCCGGGAGGGCCGGCAGGACAGGCGACCTCCTTGAGGTCAGCATAAGAGGCGGTCGGATCAAATTCGGCGGCAAGCACCGGGAATATTGGCCGGTATCCTTCCGGATTGCCATCGGGGACCGCAAACCCATTACCTTTCGAAATAGAGACAAGCGTGGTCCGCGCAGCGTTACGGTGTTGGTTGAATACCGGGATGGGACTTTCATATTCGATGCCGGCTCCGCCAGGCATGATTCCCGTTACGCCAGAAAAATCAGGTATAAATCTGTCTGGCGCAGGGGCGTAACCTATGCACCGCTGTCACTGGGGAGACATTCGGTCTCGGAGGCAGAACATATTTCCATTACGATCAGGGCATTACCCATGCCCGGTCACAGGGGATGAGCAGGTTCTTCCGCCGAGTTCATGAGCCGCGCAGGAATCCCGGTACGCCGCCTTATCCAGGGTGCCTTGCACCTCATTGCGACCTTATGGGCTTTGCTTTCGAGGTGTGCGCCTTTTCCTATCCGGGAGATCGATCCCCAGCGCATTGATCTTTCGAAAAAGGGTGCTCTTGTGAATGCCAAGCTCGCGCGCCGCAGCCAGCCGATTGTATCCATTCTGTTCAAGCGCATCCAGAATCATCTGAGCCTCGGCTGATCTCATGGCGGCATCCATCTTTCCACGCTTTACCGGTTGCAAAGTTGATATCCTCAGATTTCCAGGGAGATAACGCGCCTGTATTTGTCCTTCAGGGCAGAGCACGAAGGCATGCTCGATAATGTTTTCGAGTTCCCGGATATTGCCCGGATAATCATGAGACATGAGAAGAGAGAGGACCTCCTGGCTGATTCCCGTTATGGACCTGCCCTGGAGCCGGTTGAGCCGGCCGATGAAGCGTTCCACAAGCATCGGGATATCTTCCTTGCGTTGCCGCAGCGGAGGGAGGTCCAACCGAATCACGTGCACGCGGTAGAATAGATCCTGTCTGAAAATGCCTTTGTCCACCAGTTGCGCAAGGTCTTTGTTCGTCG
>CAZEGG010000323.1:0-4083 GCA_964511755.1 uncultured Desulfobacteraceae bacterium
CCGGGTATTCATTTGTGAAGGTATAGAAACAATGGGGAGAGGTGGTGATAATTTTCTTCACGCCCTTTTCCTTGAAAAGTGCAACGTTCTTTTGGGCCGTGTTCATGAAGAGTTCTTCATCCCCGATCTTTCGTATAGACTCGCCACAGCAGCTTTCTTCCTCCCCTATCACCCCGAATGAAACATCGGCCGCCTTGAGGATCTTGACCATGGCACGGGCGATGTTCCGGCTCCGGACGTCATAGGCCGATGTGCAACAAACAGACAGGAAATACTCCGCGTTCTCATCGAAGACGGGAACATCCAGACCTTCCATCCATTCGGTTCTCTTTTCCCGGGGCTCGGACCAGGGATTGCCTTTACTGTGGACGCTTCCCGTGACCGTCCGAAGGATTCCCGGAATCGCTCCTGTTTCCGCTATCATTGCACGCATGGACTTCACGATGTCGATGATGGTTACCCCTCGGGGGCACCGGAGGACACACTTGTTGCAGGTGGTGCATCCATACAGAATGTCTTCCGATTCGTATCCCTCGACACCGAGCTGTGCCATTCTGATGAGCCGGCGCACATTGAATGGCCCGTCCACGATGCGCCACGGGCAGGATCCTGCGCACATACCGCATTGCATGCAGAGATTGAGTTTCTCAGCCCCCATGGCAACCAGGGCTTCGTTTACTTCATAAAAAGGGGTCAGTGTCTCCATTTTGCCTTCGGCTCCTCTCGTCGTAAATTATATATTTTAACAAACCGCTTTTTTCATGTCAACAGAAGGATGCACGGTCTTGCGTCCCCCATCTCCAAATGGCCGGTTCTTTCCGAAGTCCGGCAAAAAAGGAGACCGCACATTTGAAAGGCCTTCCTCCGATTCTGTGGGAAACTGTACAAAAAGGTTGCGAAACCCCAATTCCCGGACATGCGCGTAAACAGCATCGAATTCCTCCTTTTTGAGAAACCGTTTGAGGGGTCCTTTCAGGGTTCTTCCAACCGGATAATACTGTGACATGAGGCTCAGAGGTATCTCGGGGCCGAATTCGACGCGAAGCGTCGTCAGGGCGTCGACACTGTTCTCCAGGTGCCCGGGGAGAATCAGGTGTCTGACCAGGACACCTCGCGTCGCAACTTGACGATCTTCCACACAGGCATCCAGAAAGCCTTTTTGCCGCACCATTTCCGCAAGCGCCTCCAGGGCCACTTCGGGGTAATCTGCCGCCCTTGAGAGAGACGCGGCCAGCGCCCTGTCGGCATACTTGAAATCGGGCAGGTATATGTCGGCGTATTCTTTCGCCATCCTCAGGAGGTCCACTGACTGGTACCCGGAGAGATTGTACACCACGGGCAGGTCATACCCTGTTCTCCGCAGGCAAGAAACCAGCTGAAAGACATGAGGAAAGAAATGGTCCGGGGTTACAAAGTTGATATTGTGGGTCTTCTCAGAGCGGACCATCTCTTTTACACGTGATCGGAGGGAGGCCATATCCAGTTGGTCGCCGCGGGAATCATGGGAAATCTGCCAGTTCTGGCAGAAGGCACAGCGCAGTGAGCAGCCGGAGAAGAAGACCGTCCCGGACCCGTTTGTTCCCGTAAGAGGAGGTTCCTCGCCGAAATGGGCTCCGACGTAGGCTACCCGGAGCACGTCGGCCTCACCGCAGAAGCCGGTTCTTCCGCCCCTGTTCCCGACTCTCCGGTTTATCCCGCACTGCCTTGGACATAAGCGGCAGTCTTCATAGAGTTTTCTCAGATCCACTTTTCTCCCTGCCTCACCTTGGATATCTCTACCACAACCCGTTTTCCCGGACAAGGATGTCTTCGCACACGAAAGAATGGCTCTGAAGTTATATGCACAAAAAAGCACATAAAAATGCCAATGCACACTTTCGTGCACTTACCCCTGTCTTCCGAGGGTCCTGTTGAAGCGAGTGTCTTCTTGATGCCGAAGACGCACATTCCGCGTGCGACATTTTTCCTGTTATATCAGCATGTTGGATATTGACTTCCGCCCGGTTCACAGCCGATCAAACCCTTCGGTAACAGCCCGGCTTTTGGCACGGCAGTTGCTTACCAATAAACAGCAATGCACTTCACGGAGGGATGATATGAAAAGACAACGCCTATTAACGGTTTCTTTCGCGGTTTTCCTGGGGTTGATGCCGTCACTCGTCATTGCCGGTTCTGCCACGATCAGCTGGCAAGCCAATACCGAGTCTGACCTTCAGGAATACCGGGTCTACACAGGCACCGCCTCCCGCGCCTACGGAACTCCTGTTTCGGTGGGGAAGGCAACCAGTTATACCGTCAACAACCTTCAAGAAGGCGCCACCTACTTTTTCGCAGTGACGGCCGTAGATACCTCGGACAACGAGAGCGGATTTTCCCAGGAAGTCTCCAAGACAATCGCTGATACCCATGCTCCCACTGTGGCTCTTACTTCCCCCACGACCGGGACAACGTATGAGACCCCCCAAGGCACACTGGACCTGCGCGGAACAGCCGCTGACAATGTGGGCGTGGTTACGGTCCGCTGGAGTAATTCCAGAGGAGGCAGCGGCACTGCGAACGGTACCACCACTTGGTCGGTTTCAGGAATTACCCTGGTCAAAGGCCAAAACGTCATCGCAGTCACCGCCAGAGACCAGGCCGGAAACGAAGGAACATACACTCTCACGGTGACATACAATCCTCCTGATACCACTGCTCCGAATCCGCCGGTCGGCGTGACGGTGGAGTAGCTTTCTCCTCCAGGCAGATCCCCGGAAGAAGGGAGCGGGAAAATCCGGAAGACTTCCCGCTCCCTCGCCAATCAGCAAATAGTGTTTGACAAGCCGGCAAAAAAGCACTAGCGTTGTACCCTGTCGGCAGCTCCACCGAACCCAGCCTCCACGAGGTCCATTCTGCACCGAAACCTCCCGTTCTTCTCCCTTTCATGCCGGCAAGCTTGCGGAACTTTCTCGAAACACCCTTTGTTCTTTCTGGTAGACACTCCGTGTGGCTTTTCACCCAAAACCAAAGGAGGTGGGAGACGAACCGATACGCTTGTTGCTTCAATGAAGGCAAAAGGGCGGCCTTCAACAGTGGTGTCTGAAGGTCAAAGTGCTCTGTCAACATTCTGAAAAGGAGGCATTATGGAGACCAAAAAATTTCTGCTGCCGGAAGCTGAATTACCCCGCCAATGGTACAATATTATGCCGGACATGCCTACTCCCATGGAACCACCTCTCCATCCGGGGACCGGGCAACCTGTTGGACCGGGAGACCTGGCACCCATCTTCCCCATGCCGTTGATTGAACAGGAAGTCAGTCAGGCTCGGGAGATAGACATCCCAGAAGAAGTGCTCGAGAAATACCTGATCTGGCGCCCGACGCCCCTTTACCGGGCTACAAGCCTGGAGAAATACCTCCAAACACCCGCGAGGATCTACTTCAAGAATGAGGGAGTGAGTCCGCCCGGGAGCCACAAACCCAATACTGCAATTGCCCAGGCATACTACAACAAGATCTCCGGGACGAAGCGCATTACCACGGAAACCGGCGCGGGCCAGTGGGGAAGCGCCCTCGCCTTTTCCTGTGCCCTGTTCGGTCTTGAGTGCAAGGTCTTCATGGTCAAGGTGAGTTACAATCAGAAGCCCTACCGCCGCATCATGATGCAGACCTGGGGTGCGACCTGCGTGGCCAGCCCCAGCACCGAAACCAAGGCGGGACAGACCATCCTGGCAGAGCACCCCGACTCTCCCGGGAGCCTCGGGATTGCCATCAGCGAGGCTGTTGAGGCGGCGGTGATGGATGAAAACACAAAATATTCCCTGGGAAGCGTCCTGAATCACGTAATGCTCCACCAGACCATCAACGGCCTTGAATGTCAGAAGCAAATGGCCCTGGCAG
This sequence comes from uncultured Desulfobacteraceae bacterium, assembly GCA_964511755.1. Lineage (GTDB taxonomy): Bacteria > Desulfobacterota > DSM-4660 > Desulfatiglandales > Desulfatiglandaceae > B46-G9. Next base: position 3,880 of record CAZEGG010000323.1, read on the forward strand.
GGGACTATCCGGATGTGATTATCGGGTGCGCCGGCGGAGGGAGCAACTTTGCCGGAAATTGCCTGCCCTTTGTCCGGGACAAGATACACGGAAAAGACATCGACATCATAGCGGTGGAACCGGCGTCCTGTCCCACCATGACCAGGGGACCCTTTGCCTATGACTTCGGCGACACGGTTCAAATGACCCCCCTCCTGCCCATGC
>CAZEGG010000324.1:0-4066 GCA_964511755.1 uncultured Desulfobacteraceae bacterium
CCATGAAACGCTATTCCCCGCCGGATTGCTATCCCCACACTCCCGAGCTTCCTTGATCCCGCCCAGACTCCGTGATTGACACTGCTGCGCCGGGCCGAAACGCCCCAGTCCCCGGCAGTTCTGATCATCACCTCTTCGAGGCCTTCCACATACTCGGCAATCCCGAGCCGGGCGGATTTGACATGGATAATGGGATAGGCAACGATCTGACCGGGACCGTGATAGGTAATGTCTCCCCCGCGCTCCGTCCGGACAACCTGAATACCCCGAAGGTCGAGAAACCGGGACGGCACCTTCAGGTTCTCTGTTCCGCCTCTGTGCCCGAGGGTGAAAACAGGCTCATGCTCCAGCAGGAGCACCGTGTCCGTCTCCAGTACCTCCCGGTACCGCGCTTCGACCATTCTGTGCTGCAGATCCAGCGCCGCCCCATAGGGCAGGGTGCCGAGCTGCACGATATGCCAGACACGCTCTTGCTTCATGATCGCTTTGCTATCCGGCCAGGCATGGTCTTCGCGCCGCTTCTGTTTCGTTCATACGCCGGGCCTTGGGCTTTGTTGGAGCTTCGAAAAGCAATGACGGATCTCCCTTGGCCTCTTCTGCGATCGCCTTGCACGCCTTCACAAAGAGGTCGAGGGTTTCTTTGGATTCGGATTCCGTCGGCTCTATCATGATCGCCCCATGGACAACGAGGGGAAAATAGATGGTAGGCGGATGGAATCCATAGTCCATGAGACGTTTCGCCATATCAAGGGTCGTGACCTTGTACTGCTCCTGGATCTTGTCCGAAAAGACACACTCATGCATGCAGGGCTTGTCATAGGGAAGATCAAAAACACCGGCGAGCCTCTTCCTCACGTAATTGGCATTCAGCACGGCAAGCTGGCTGGCCTTTTTGAGTTCCTTTCCCATGGTCAGGATGTAGCTGTAGGCCTTTATGATGACGCCGATGTTCCCATAGAATGCGTGTAATTTTCCGATGGATTTGGGAAAGTCCTGAGAAAAGACGAGCTTTTTCCCCTCTTTTACGACCCTTGGCACAGGAAGAAACGGTTCCAGATTCTTTCTCACGCAAACCGGACCCGCCCCCGGCCCTCCACCTCCATGAGGGGTGGAAAAAGTTTTGTGGAGGTTCAGGTGCATGACGTCGACCCCCATATCGCCCATGCTTGCAATGCCCATGACCGCGTTCATGTTGGCGCCGTCCACGTAGACCAGGCCTCCCTTTGCGTGGACGATATGGGCGATTTCCGTGATATGCTCTTCAAACAACCCCAGCGTGTTGGGGTTCGTGACCATAATTCCGGCAGTGTGTTCATCCATGACGGACGCGACATTCTCCGGGGAGAGGACCCCCTGTTCATCCGACGCGACCGGAACCGGGGTGAATCCGCAGAGGGCCGCGCTGGCCGGATTCGTGCCGTGAGCCGTATCGGGTATGAGGATTTTGCTCCTTGCCGAACCCGTATCCTCATGAAAGGCCCGCACAATCATCATGCCGGTCAGTTCTCCATGGGCCCCGGCTGCGGGCTGGAGGGTCACGGCCGGAAGGCCCGTTATCTCCGCGAGGTACCGCTCCAGATCAAACATCATTCGCAGGACACCCTGGGAGAGATCCACGGGAAGCAGTGGGTGCGCAGCAGCGAGACCACGCAGGGACGCCTGCCGCTCATTGGTCTTCGGATTGTACTTCATGGTGCATGAACCAAGAGGGTACATCCCGCTGTCCACTCCGAAATTCCACTGGGAGAGCCGGGTAAAATGCCTGACCACGTCCACCTCGCTCAGGTCGGGAAAATCCGGTCCTTTGCCGACCAGTTTTTCATCCAGCGGGGAAGAGTCCACATCGGGAACGGGCAGGGAAAATCCTGATCTTCCTTTTCTTCCCTGCTCCCAGAGAAGCGGCTCATTCAGGATAAGCCCGGTTGTTCCTAGAGATCCTTCCACGATTCAACCTCCTTGATCAACGCATCCATATCCTGTCTGGTGTTCGTTTCAGTAACGCACAGGAGATAATGGTCCGGCAGTTCGGGAAAGAAGGGGAAAACCGGAAGTCCCGCTACAATTTTTTTCTCCAGGAGCCCGGCATGCGCCTTCTCAAGGCCCGCCCCGAACCGTACCACGAATTCGTTGAACGTCGGGGTTGCAAATGGAACCGTTGCCCCGACATTCCGCAGCCCGTTCTTCAGGTATTCCGCCTTATCATGGTTCAGCTGCGCCAGATCCCTGATCCCGGTACCGCCAACGCAGGCCATGTACATGGTGGCGGCCAGGGCGCAGAGCCCGTGGTTGGAGCAGATGTTTGACGTTGCCCGCTCACGGCGAATGTGCTGTTCCCTGGTAGCGAGGGTGAGGACAAATCCGCGTTTGCCGTTCCTGTCCGTGGTCCGGCCTACCAGCCGTCCCGGCATGCTCCTGACGAATTTCTGCCGTGCCGCAAACATGCCGAGTCCCGGGCCGCCAAAGGACTGGGGGATGCCGAGGCTCTGTCCTTCTCCACACGCGACATCTGCGCCGAGCGCCCCCGGGCTCTTGAGCAGGCCGTAGGCCAGGGGTTCCGTAAAGACGGTCACGAAAAGGGTGTTCGGATCAGAATGGACCACTCTCCCCTGGTGCTCCAGATCCTCAATACATCCGAAAAAATTGGGGGACTGGATTGCGACGGCGGCGCATTCCTCCAGGTCATCGATCCCCGAGAGATCGGTGGTCCCGTTTTCCAGGAAAGGAAGTTCAACCACTTCGTATCCAGGAGCGGTGAGATACGTTTGAACCACCCGGCGATACAAGGGATGAACCAGGCGCGACACCGCCACCCTTTTCCTCTTTGTGACGCGTATGGCCATAAGAAGCGCCTCGGCAAGGGCCGATGCCCCATCGTACATGGAGGCATTCGCCACATCCATCCCCAGGAGCCTTGATGTCAGGGTCTGGTATTCGTATATTGCCTGCAGGGTGCCCTGGCTTATTTCCGGCTGGTAGGGGGTATAGGCGGTATAGAATTCACCCCGCAAAAGGAGCTGCCTCGCAACCTCGGGAATAAAGTGATTGTAGCTGCCAGCCCCGAGAAAAACCTTATAAGCAGGAGAGACAGCCATATCTTCTGCGAGGGCATCCATATGCGCGTTGAGTTCCCATTCGGTCAAGGGAGACGGCAGATCCAGTTCCCTCTCCAGACGGCAGTCCTTCGGAATGGCGGCGAAGAGATCATCCAGGGAGTTCAGGCCGATCTCCTGCAGCATCTCCCTGATGTCTTCTTCTGTATGGGGAAAATATCGCATTCCTTTATCCTTTCAGCATGTCAAGATAGACGTCCCTGTCCATCAGGGAATCTGTCTCGCCCGAGTTGCCGGGCCTGAGTTCTATCATCCAGCCACCTGCATAGGGATCCTTGTTTACCAGCTCCGGCCGTTCCTCCAGATCCACGTTGACGGCCGTGATTTCTCCCCCCACCGGCATGTAGAGTTCCGACACGGCCTTGACCGATTCCACGGTGCCGAATTCAGCCCCCTTGCTGAACGAAGCCCCCACCTCGGGCAGCTCCACGAAAACGATATCACCCAGCTGATCCTGAGCATAATCGGAAACGCCCACCTTTACCAGATCCCTTTCCTGCCGCGCCCATTCGTGGTCTTCAGTGTATCTCACATCATCCGCAAAATGCAATTCATCGATCTCTTTCATCTCTCCCTCCTTGGATACGACATTGGCTCTTGGGTTCTCGTATCTTTTAGCGCCAAAACGTCTCTCTCTTCAAGCCTTTTCATCCATTATCCACTGATTCTTCAGCTCTATGCACCTCATTTCCAGCTATCGCAAATTGATGATGTTGTCAATAAAATAAATAGACAGTACTGGTTTCCTCAAAAAATATTGACATTTCTATACGAAACTGCAAAAAATGCACCTGATGGCACTCAAGGTTGCCACAGGCTGACCAAAGCAGGAAAAGACCGGCACGATGAGGAGAGAAGACAAATGGGGAAAAAAGTAGCTGTTATCGGCGGTGGCCCGGGGGGCTATGTGGCGGCCGTTCGTGCGGCACAGCTGGGGGCGGAGGTTACCCTGGTGG
>CAZEGG010000325.1:0-4045 GCA_964511755.1 uncultured Desulfobacteraceae bacterium
GCAAAGGAGTGTCTCAGGCTGTGAGGCGTGATGTTCTTCTTTATTCCTGCCTGGCTGGCGTACCCTTTCAAAATCTTCCAGAATCCCTGTCTGGTCAGGCGCTTCCCCCGGAAATTCAGGAAAAGATACGCGGAATTTGTGCGTCGGTTCAGGGCGTTTCGTCCCTCCTGCAGATAAAGAGACAATGCCGTCCTGGCCTTCTCCCCCAGGGGGACAACCCGCTCCTTGCTGCCCTTTCCCAGGGTTCTCACATATCCCGGCTCAAGATTGATATTGGACAACTTCAGTCCGACCAGTTCGGACACTCTCAATCCCGTGGCGTACAGAAGTTCCAGCATGGCCAGATCCCTCTGTCCTTTTGCGTTGACGGATTTGGGTGTAGAGATAAGCAGCTCAACCTCCTCGGGAGACAGAGTTCCCGGGAGCTTCCGGGGCAGTTTCGGCGATTCCAGGAGTCGGGCCGGATTCACTTCCAGCTTTCCTTCCCTCACAAGGAAGCGATAAAATCGCCGCAATGAAGAGACATGTCTGGCCACGGATCGGGCTGACAGTCTCTTTCCCAGGTGGCGGACGTACCCGGAAAGCGTCTCTCTGTTCAGGTTCAACGGAGTCCGCTTTTCCCCGTCGAGGAAATTCAGGAAGCGCATCAGATCCCTGCTGTAAGACCTGACCGTGTTGTCGGAAAGGCCCCGTTCCACCTTCAGGTGGGCAAAGAACTGATCCACAAGAAGCGCTGTTTCGTTATCCATGCGGTATCCGTTCAGAAATCATAGAAATTGGAATCTCCGGTCAGGATTTTTACTCCCCCTCCGGTGAGGAGCACCATCTGCTCGAGCCGGACCCCTCCTTTCCCGGGCACGTAGATTCCAGGTTCAATCGTGACGACCATCCCATCCTTGAGGATGGTCGGTTTTCTCGGGCTGAGTCTCGGTCCCTCATGAGTCGCAAGCCCGACACCGTGTCCCAGTCCGTGGCCGAAATACTCTCCGAACCCGGCCTGTTTAATCAGGTCCCTTGCGATGCTGTCCACAAGGGTGGTTTCGAGTCCGGCGCGTACTTCCCGGATGGCGGCAGTCTGGGCCTTGCGAACTGTGCGGTAGATTGTCTTGAACCAAGGGTCGGGGTCGCCAAGAAACACGGTGCGCGTCATATCCGAGCAATAACCGTTCAGCTTGACTCCAAGATCCAGGGTGACGGGTTCTCCCTGTTCCAGCCTGCGATCGGTGGGTACGGCATGAGGCAGTGCGCTGTTGGGCCCCGAGGCGACAATGGAGGGAAAGGCGAGGTCTTCGGCGCCCCCTTGCCGGGCAAGCTCTTCCACTTTCCAGGCTATTGCCCGCTCGGAAAGGCCCGGTTCCAAGGAATCAATGATGCGTCCCATAACCGTGGAAATGAGGTCCGCGGAAGCCTGGAGGGCGACGATTTCACCCTCATCCTTGACCTCCCGCATCTCCTCCATGATCCCGTCCAGCGGCACCAGATCGACAGCAGGAGAAAGTTCTCCGAGTTTTTTTTCCAGTTCCTGGTGGAGACCCCAGGTGATATAGTCCTTTTCAAAGCCTAACCGCCGGACTTTCAGGTCCGGGAGGATGCCGGGCAAACCCTCCACAATCCCGTTTTGAATCGTCTTGACCTCAAAACCGGCGGCCTCCCTGGATGCTTCTTCCGTGTACCTTGAGTCCGTCAGGAGCACGGTCCGGTGTTCGTTGATCAGAAGCGATCCGGAGGACTCGGTGAACTGGAGATCCGTGGCCCGAAATCCCGACAAGTACCGCCGGTTCTCCGGCTGGGTAATCCAAATGCCGTCTACTCCTTCTTCGCGCAGGCGTTCGCGGAGACGGGATATCCTGTCCTTGAAAAGCGGCTTTTCCATACAATTTTTTTCCTTTAGGCGAGATTTTCCGTTATTTTACCAAAGTGTTTCCCGGAATGCAATTTTTCGCATCCCAGTTTTATCGGCGCGGGTGCGGAGGTGGACAGGGGTGAGCGGAGGCGCGTAGTTGACAGAACCCTTTCCGGCTGTTAGTAACTTGTGAACAACCAACCTCATCGGAAAACGAGACGAGGCATGCACGAAGGAAAAATCATAGAATTCATTGACCAGGGAAGGTTTGTATCCACCCTGTGCCTGGAAGACAGAGGGAACCGGCTGCACCTCCTGACTTCAGCAAATCGAGAGGTAAATTTATCCCCGAAGAGGGCCTTGTTTGTCTCCTCTTCTGTCATGAATCCTGCCCGGACCCGCGAAGAACTCCTGGAACTGCTCAGGGAAACCGAGACTGCCAGGGAAACGTTGAAAGGCAGTGTCAACGTGGGCGAACTATGGGAACTCGTGAGAGATGAGCATGAGCGCTTCACGCACCGGTACCTGGCCCAGCTCTGCTTCGGCGAACCCGTTTCAGACGATCATTTGTCGGCTCTGATACGCGCCCTCTTTGAGGACCGGCTCTACTTCAAGCTCAAGGACGGTCAATTTCTCCCCAACTCCCAGGAAAAAGTCGACCAGATCGGAAAGGAAAAAGAGGAAAAGGAAGCCCGCGAGCTCATGCTGCAGGCCGGCGGCACCTGGCTGAAGGCGATCCAGGAAGGGAAATCTCCGGTTCCCCCTGCCTGCGAAAAAGAGGTCATTGATCTTCTCACAAGCCTTGCCCTTTACGAACGAGAGGCCCCTGATTACAAGCTGTCAAAGGAATTGCTTGAAAAAGCGGGCTTCACAAATATTCGCAAGGCAAGGACACTCCTCGTTAAACTGGGAGTCTGGGAGGAAGATGAAAATCTTGACCTGATCCGGCTGGGCATAAGGACCAGTTTCGGAAAGGAAAAACTTGCCCTCTCCACCCAGGTTGCCTGTACCCAACAGGATCTCGCAGGAAGAGAAGATCTCAGGGACCTGCCCCTGCTCACCATAGACGGCCCCTGGACAAAGGATTTTGATGACGCGGTGAGCCTTGAGGAGGACGGCAATCAGTTGATCCTGGGGGTCCACATTGCAGATGTCGCAGCTTCGATTCCGCAGGACAGTCTTCTGGACCGGGAGGCGTGCCTGCGGGCCTCGTCGCTCTATCTCCCCCGCCGGCAGATTCCCATGATTCCGCCCGATCTCTCCCAGGAGACACTGAGCCTCAAGCAGGGCTGCGATCGTCTTGCCGTTTCCCTGATTGCCCGTCTTGAAAAGGACGGGAGACTCATAGATTACCGGTTCTCGCCCAGCGTTGTGCGCGTGAAACGACAGCTCACCTATGAAGAGTCGAACCATTTGATCACAACGGATTCAACCTTGGAGAGGCTCTCCCAGCTCAGCACAACCCTGCGAAGCCTGCGGATGGAACATGACGCCGTCAGCCTCTCCCTTCCTGAAATCGAGGTTCGATTCGGCCAAGATGGGTCCGTGGAACTGGAGATGGTTGAACAGAATACTCCATCCAGGATGCTTGTGGCCGAGCTCATGATTTTCTACAATTGGCTCCTTGCCCGGTTCTGCAAGCAGAATGAAATCCCTGTTCTTTACCGGACGCAGGGGGAGCCCTCTGAGAGGCTTACCGAGGACCAGTTCGGGTATATCTACTATGTATTCAAACAGCGTCGAAAGCTCAATCCGCTGAAAGTCTCCACGAAACCGGCCCCGCACTCCGGGCTCGGTCTCGACGTGTACACCAATGCCACCTCTCCGATCCGCCGTTACCTGGACCTGGTCGCGCAGCGGCAGATGATCTCATTTCTTTCAAAAAAAAGCTTTACGTATGATGAAAAAAGCCTGGAAGACATGCGGATGACCATCGAACCCACATTGAAGGCCCTTGAAAAGGTAAGACGAAACCGGAATCGATATTGGATCCTGAAATACCTTCACCGGCACATCGGCGGGAAATACCCGGCCATGGTCCTTGACGTACTGAAAAGCAAGTACCGGATCCTCCTCCTTGATTTCCTGCATATTGTGGAACTCCGCCAGGAACGGCAAGCGGGCCTGTACCCGGGACAACAGTTCAGGGTGCTGATAAAGAAATCCGATCCATGGGAGGATATTCTGGAGGTGAGCTACGCC
>CAZEGG010000326.1:0-4031 GCA_964511755.1 uncultured Desulfobacteraceae bacterium
GAGCTTGACTTCGGAATTGGGCGATTTTCCGAGCCTGGTCAGTTTTTTTGTCAGCACCACGTCTTCCATTCTGGACCCATCAATAAAGCTGAGAATGCCGACTTTTCTTGGTCTCACGGGAAGGCCCGCTTTTTCTTTCTCCTTATCAAGGAGTTCGCGCTGCTTCGCGGTTTCCAGCATCATGGTAGTATCCAGGCCCACCTCGGCGTCGCCGTTCCCGGTTCCCTGATCCCCTGCGATAAAGAGAAGCACATGTTTTCCCACGATCACATTATCGCCGTGTTTCAAGCGATGGGAGGAAATTCTCTTGTCATTGACAAAGGTGCCGTTAGTGCTCTGGAGGTCCGTCAGAATATAGTCGGGGCCGGTCCTGTCAATGCGGGCATGATAACCGGAAACGGCCAGATTATCGATGGCGACGCTGTTTTCGGGCCGCCTCCCGATTGTCACACTATCCTGCAGAAAAGGGATTTCCTTGATGACCTGTTTGTTAAAAAGGAGAACAAGCCTTGGCATTTATCGGTTCCCTTCCGGATCCTCTTCGCTCAAAGCTGTGAAAAAAGCGCTGAGCTTAGTACCTTTGTCTATTTCCGGTTTATCCGGACTATGGTTTCAGTGTCCTGTAGCTTTTGTGTACCCCGGTGATAGTGTCTGCAAAAAAGATGCCTAATTTCTTGAGAGCACCGGATTTTGGGGCATTAATCCCTGACAAAAAAACGCAAACCACCGTGGTATTGTCGTGCCCGCCCCTTTTGAGGGCCTCATCGACACAATTCCGGCAGGTGACTTCCGGGCTCTCTTCGGCCTGTATCATCTGGAGAATCTCTTCGTCGTTCAGAAGATCGGTGAGGCCATCCGTACAAAGGAGAAATCGATCTCCGTTAGCGGGTTCAAATTCGAATATCTCGGCTGTGACGGACTCCGTGGAGCCCAAATTCCTGGTTAATACATGCTTCAGAGGCGATGTTTCAGCGTCTTTGGGGTCCATGATTCCCATCTCCACCTGTTCGGAGACGATGGTGTGGTCTCTGGACAGCCGCTCGAGATGGCCGTTTCTGAGCATATAGATACGGCTGTCGCCGATGTTCGCGGTGATGACTCGCTCTTGAAAAACAGCCAGCACGGCCACGGTTGTGCCCATACCGTGATATTCGCTGTGCACCTGGGCCATCTCGTGAATGACTCTGTTGGCAAGACGGATGCTGCTGAGAATGTAGTTTCCCTCGCTCGACAAGGTCTGATCCGGGACCCCAAAAATATCTTCCTCGATTGCCTCAGACTCACGCCAGCGATTGAAGCTTTTGTTGATGAGCTCCACCGCCACTCTGCTGGCGACCTCTCCGGCAAGGTGGCCACCCATCCCATCGGCTACTACATAGAGCCCCAATGCATCATCAGTGGAAAAAGAGTCCTCGTTTCCTTCTCTTTTGAGGCCAACATCGGTTATGCCTGAAGCTCTGATCAACAAGTTTCTCTCGCCTCCGGGATTGAGTTATTTGCGCGTATCGACGACCCTCTTCCTCGACAGTTCTTCCATTTTCGCGAGCAGCATTGATAGGTATCTGGCCATTTGTCCGGCCGTTTTGAAACGATTTTGGGGATTTTTCGCAAGGGCCTTGTCTATGATCTGCTCACAGGCCTTTGGTATGCCCGATTGAATCTGCCTGACTGATGGATGCTTCCCTTGGGTGATATGGTAGAGTAATCCGCTCAGATTCTCTCCGTGGAAAGGCAGTCTCCCGGTAAGCAGCTGGAAGAAAAGGACCCCAAGAGAGAAGATGTCGGTGCGGGCGTCTATCTTGTGACCCATGATCTGCTCGGGAGACATGTAATTCGGCGTGCCCAGGATGACTCCCGTTTTGGTCCTGGTTGAAGATATGGCCTTCGCGATGCCGAAATCCGTCACTTTTACTCCTCCATCCCTCAGGAGCATGATATTGGCGGGTTTGATGTCCCGATGAACAACTTCCTGCCGGTGAGCGTAGTCCAGGGCTTCGGCCACTTTCGCAACAACATCAAGCACTCTGGTCAGAGAGAGTTTCTTCTCGTTTGAACAATACCTCCTCAGGCTCTCACCCTCCAGATATTCCATAGCCATGTAGGTCAGGTCATTCTCTTCTCCGACGTCGTGAATAATTACGATTCCGGGATGAGATAACCTGCCCGCGATCTCTGCCTCGCGCAGGAACCTCTCCTTTATCTCCTCAATCATATCATCATCGAAATCGTCTGAAAAACGGATAATCTTGATCGCTACCAGCCGGTTCAGTTTGGGGTCCAGGCCTTTGTAGACCAGACCCATCGTCCCTTTTCCCAGCTTTTCGAGGATCTGGTATCTGCCCACTTGCTGCTTGGCCTGGATGAAAGATTCGGAAAGGGCATTTTGCCTGCCGGAAAGGTATTGAGGCTCGAGATCCAGGAAGTGATCGGAGCGCAGTTCACGGATCCGATCCAGTACATCCTTGTAGTCCGCTGTTTTTATTCGCTCGTAAACTGAAAGGGCTTTTTCTGCCATCCCTCTTTCTTCGTAATCCAGTCCTAACTGGTAGAGGAGATCCTGGGTTTCCCAATCCAGCGGGCAATGTTGATACCTCTCAAAGGCCTCGTCAAGGTGCCCCTGTCTCTGGAGAGCGAGGCCCAACGTCCTGTTGGCCTCAAAATTCTCCCGCGCGAGAGATTCCATGGCAGAAGCGCGATAAAAGGTTGCTGAGAGATAGACAGCGGTAAGGCCTGCACAAAGCGGGGCTATGCGAAGCCATGAACGGGTGAGAACGAAAAAACAGGTGGCGGTCCCCAGGGTGATAATCACGAGGAGAATAAAAAAATAAAATCGATACCGTTCACTCAGTCTGGGAGAAAAAACTGACAAGGCGCTGCCGAGAAAAAGCAAGAGGAGGAGCTCTGTTATAAAGAACTTGAGCGGTTGCGCGAGAAATGGGCCGGCCAGGATCAGATCAACGGACCTGACTCCTTGTTCCGTCAGAGTTTTGGCTGATCCCAAGAAAGACGCATAGAAATGAAAGAGGGCATTGTCGATTCCCTTGAAAATACCGAGATCGAGAAAATAGAGAGCGCTGGAGAGGACAAGCGTCGCAAACCCCAGCAGCATTTGATCCCTGATCCACTTCTCACGCATATTGATTTATTTTCTCCTCATTTTCCATTGCTGCAAAAGTGCCAAAACGTTCAGTCTGTGAAAATCAATTATCACGCTGATATCGTCATTCGGGACTAGAGACTGATTTCATACTGTTCAATATGAAAATTCTTCTTCGCAATGATGATTCTTCTGTTGATGCGTTTCTCAAGGTTCATCACGGAATCCTGTTCCTCTTCCCGCATGACATTTTCAATTTCCGGATTGACGTGCACATACACGGGGGAATCATCCGCCATCCCCGAACACTCCCTCTCCAGATCCCGGAAAATTTCATAGCAGATGGTACGTTTTGACTTGAGTGTCCCCCTGCCGTCACAATAAAAGCACGGCTCGCTCAGCATCCTGTTCAGATTTTCCCGGGTCCTTTTTCGCGTCATTTCGATCAGCCCGAGGTCGGACATGGGGAGTATGTTGGTCTTGGAACGGTCGTTGTTCAGCGCCTCCCTGAGCGTAGTAAAGACTCTTTCGCGATTGGCCTTCTTCTCCATATCGATGAAATCTATGACGATGAGGCCGCCTATGTTCCGAAAGCGAAGTTGGTAGGCTATCTCTTTTACCGCCTCCAGGTTGGTTTTGAGGATAGTCTCTTCCAGATTTCTTTTCCCCACATAACTGCCCGTGTTGACATCTATGGCGGTAAGCGCCTCCGTCATTTCGATGACAATATAGCCCCCGGACTTCAACCATATTTTATTCGCCAATGCCCGGGAGATCTCGATCTCAATTCCGTACGCGTCAAAAACAGGTTCTGTATCTTCGTACAGCTCCACCGAGTAGCGAAGGCTCGGCGCGAATGTGTCGATAAAAGACAGGACGTCTCTGTATTCATCCCGGGAATCAATGATGAGCCGGTCAACCTCTCTGGTGAAGA
>CAZEGG010000327.1:0-4023 GCA_964511755.1 uncultured Desulfobacteraceae bacterium
TCAATAGTTCGGCAATGAGTCCTTTGTACGGGTTCCCGGTGCTGATATGACGGTACGCGTTATATGCCTTGTCTTTCAGCGTCATATACGCCGCGTCACCGTGAAAGATGCCTATGATCCGGCCCTTGGTTCCCTCTTCCTTAAAACGGTCAGCCAAGAGGTGCATATACTTGATGCCCACCGGCATGTCGCCGCTGAAGGCCAGGTGGTCCATATTAAAAACCACGTCCGCCTTTTCGAGTTTAACGGGAATGTCGACATGGATTCCGGTTCCCGACTGTGCGGACTCCGCTGATAGGGTGGGTTGCCAATAAGCACACACAAGCAGTAATGCAATTACCAAGACGCTCGAAAAATGCATTCTTTTCATATTACTGCCTCCTTTGATATTTTATGTATCCGTCTTTGGGGCGTTCATATGATCATAGGTGGAAGTTGGGAAGTTGGTCCTCTGATCCCTCATATGGTCTGCATCGGATTTTCCTCTTTTGTACTGGATAGTTCAAGCGGAACAACCAGCGAGAAAGATGAGCCACTTCTCGGTGAGCTTTCAACTTCCAGACTTCCGCCAAGCAGCGTCAGGCGCTCGCTGATGCTGAAAAGCCCGAATCCAGTACCGCCTTGCGCCTTTTCCCATAGGGTCTCCGGATTGAATCCACTTCCCTGATCGGTTACGGTTATGCGAAGCTGGTCTTTTCTAGAACGGGACATTTCAATCCGTGCACGCTTGACCCCGGCATGTTTCACCACATTAAAAAGCAGCTCCCGGATGGATTGAAACAAAAGAATGATGATGTCTTCCCCCTGGGGTTTTATGTCAGATTCAATTTGCAGTTCGACGGTTAAACCATGCGTTTCCCGCATCCAGCGGGCAAGCCATTTCAGAGCAGCAGAAAGACTTCCCTGCTTCAGCACCGGTGGGGAGAGCTCCGTAGTCAAAGAGCGTGAAGTCTGGATAGACTGCCTGACGAGATTCAAAACGTTTTCAGCAGCATGCTTATTCTCGGCGGGAACTTGCGCGAATAGAATTTCGCTGTTGATTTTGGCCGCAACTAGAAGCTGCTGCAGGTGGTCGTGGAGGATTTCCGCCAGACGTCGCCGTTCCCGCTGCTCGGAAAGTGTCAGCTCAGAACTCAGCCGGGCGAGTTGCGCGGCCCTTTGCCTCAGCTCTATGGTCCTTTCCTGTACTCGGAGCCCCAGCTCTTCTTTGGCCCCTCTTAACTCCTCCACCGCCCTTTTCTTGTCAGTTATGTCACGGGCAATCCCGAGGATACCAACCGACTTACCATTCTCTATGAGCGGGGACGGCACAAACTCAAGTGTTCTGTATTCTCCTGATTTCGTCAAAACTCGCAATTCAGCGGAACCTACATTCTCTCCCGAGACAAATCTATCATATTGGGTATTGGCAGAATCTAAGTCATCCGGGTGAATCAGAAAAGCGGTTTCTTTTCCTATCAGTTCCTGCGCCGACCAGCCGGTTGTCTGCTTGACAGACTGGTTCAGCGTACAAATTTTGCGGTCAAATGAGATTGTATATATGATGTCTTTGATATTATTGAAAATCGTTCTGTATTTGTTTTCGCTCTCTCGTAAAGCCTCCTCAACTTGCTTGCGCTCAGTTATGTCTATCGATGTAGAGGTCAGGGCAATAGGATCGCCCCTGCTGTCAAAAACCATTGCCGCCGACACCTGGACATCGAAGAACGTCCCATCCTTGCGCACAGCCTGGATCTCGCCGAACCAGGATCCCTCGCCCCGGAGCGCCTGCATGATTTCATCAAGTCTGTCCTTAACCATCCAAAATTCCCAAAAAGATCTTCCCAAGAACTCTTCCGGATTGTCAAAACCCCATTTCTTGAGGAAAGCCGGGTTTCCATAGGTCATATTCCCGTCCAAATCACAGGTAGCTATCATGCTTGAAGAATTCTTGATGATATGATTTTTGAAAACCAGGGACTCCTCTGTCTGCTTGCGTTCGGTGACATCCAAAATGACGCCGTCGATAAATTCGGGTTTCCCATCGCTGCCGCAAATCGGCCTTCCTCTTTCAAGAAAATACCTGATGTTTCCATCCTTGTGCCTTATGCGATATTCGATCTCGAAAGGCTGATTGTTCCGAAGTGCATCCTGCAGAACCCTCACAACGTACCCTTGATCCTCAGAAATGATTATCGGATCAATCGAACACACTTCTCCCGTCTTTAACTCAGAGGCTTTGTAGCCCGTCATTTGTTGAAGCGTGTCGTTAAAAAATTTCATGCGGTTTCCTTTGCTGACATATACCCGGTAGACAATTCCCGGAATATTTATAGCAAAGGTTTGAAAGGCCGGTTCTTCAGTCGATTTGTGCAGCTTTCCACCGATTTTTTCATCGGGCATCTGTGCTATCCTTTCGGGAATTGATTCATATTTGAGTAAAGCTCTATCCTGCCGTTGGCAAACCGAGCCAAGTATTCGGGCTGTCACCTTGCAGATTAAAGGTTCCGGGCGATTTGCTGGAATACATCCATGCTCTCGAACTCCATTTCATCGCCGGTATTATTGTAATCGACATAAGCCGATGTTTTGGCGATCACCACATTGTATTTGGGATAGACGTAAACAAATTGGCCGTAGATGCCGATTGCGGAAAAATCTCCGTCCGGAAACTCCGGTATCCACCATTGGTAGCCATATCCCATGGGAAACTCTGAATTGGGGTTGTCGCGACCCGGCATCAGGTGAGGGGCATCAGGGGTTACCGAAGCCTTGACCCATTCAGGCGATACCAGTTGTTCTCCCTTGAAATTGCGTCCCTGGTTCAGGTACAGCAGCCCCAGTTTGGCATAGTCGCGAAGTGCGGCATTTAACCCGCCAAATGCCATCTCCGTTCCGGTCGTATCGGTTAGCCATTCGGCATCGTACTCGGCGCCCAGGCGGGACCAGAGCTTTTCCTGCATGTATTCGGTCAGACTCTTGCCGGTGGCTGCGGCAAGCACCATGCTGAGAACCTGCGTGTCGGCACTGACATATTTATTATAGGTTCCGGCTTTCCTTTCACTGGGCAGATTTGCCACAAACTCATTCAGCGAACCTGTGGTAAACGCCGCCACCAGCCTGACCAAGTCCGATTTCAAATCGCCATAGTCTTCGGTGAATCGCACGCCGGAAGACATCTGCAGAACGTTTTTCAGTGAAACGCCCTCATAGCCGCTTCCTTTCAAGATCGGCACATAACTGTCAACCGGATCGTGCAGGTTCTTGATCTTTCCTTCTTCCAGGGCAACACCTACCAGAAACGAAACAAAGGACTTTGCCACCGACATGGAAATAGTCCGCGTTGATTCCTGGTTGCCCTGATAATACTTTTCGAAGGCGATTTCTCCGTCTTTGATCACCAACAAACCGGTTGTATCAGTTCGCTCTATCCAGTCCTCAACTTTTTTGGTTTTCCCCTTGTACACATAGCTTTCAGGCAATGTCCGCGGGTTTTTTTTCAATACATATACTTCGCCCGAACGATGTACGGTCGAATGCGGGTATTGATTATACAAGGATCTGAAATTAGCGACGATTTTATCCGGTTCGAACACTTTTGCATACCGTAACACACCGCGAATCTCCTGGATATCCTTCCAGAACACGATCAAGCCCACCACGATCAGGACTACGACAATTCCGCCGATACGGAGCGACCACTTTTTGAATTTGCTCATCCCTTCCTCCGAAAGAAACCCGTTGTTTTCAATTTAAGCACCGCAAAAGATACAATCGTCCATAACCGTTCAGACAATTTGGAAACCCGCGTATCCGATTTCACAGGCGTCCGATTTTTTGGCGTCCTGTGAAAAAGGATTTTAGCCAGCGCGTGTCATGCTGGCCTAATGTTGCGATTTAAATGGAAGACATTCGTCGGATCATACTGTGCCTTTACTTCGGCGAGCTTAGCATAATTATCTCGTCCGTAACTGGCCGCAATGCGATCGTCACCCTCGTCCCCGATGAGATTTAGGGCGACGGTCCCGCTCGACCAGGGTTTGA
>CAZEGG010000328.1:0-4000 GCA_964511755.1 uncultured Desulfobacteraceae bacterium
AAAGAGTTAATGGTAAGTCCGAAGTAATGGTAAGTAGACCCCGGTAACGGTTGATATTACCGGGGTTGGAGGGTTATGAACTCAACATTATAATTATAGGCTTTCCAGGAACCTTAATAGGGCATCTCCAGGCTTAAAGAGAATGTTCTTTGTGTGAGGAGGCGCTAATTTTTCCAGAACCTGCTTCTTCATGGCCAAGTCGGCCTGGAGGTAATGGTGGGTGGTTACGGGACTCTCATGGCCGAGCCAGAGGGCAATAACGCTGATATCTATTCCCGACTGGAGCAGATGGACGGCGGTCGTGTGTCTGACTGAGTGGGGTGAGACATGCTTTTCTTTCAAAGAGGGGCATCGTGCTTCAGCCGACTTTTTTGCGATCCCAAGCCTGTATTCCACCCCGTGACGGGTCATAGGGTTGCCTCGCGCATTTGGGAAGAGAGGATTCTCCGAGCTGCGATTGATATGGGCAAGCCATTTTTTGAGCAGCTTGACTGTGCTTTGCCAGAGAGGCATGATGCGCTCCTTCCGGCCTTTGCCGTGGATTTTGATACTCGGCGTGCTCAATGACAGGTCCATGATTTTCATGCCTGTGATCTCCGACACCCTCGCTCCGGTATTATACAACGTGGCAAACATCGTGTGATCCCTCAGCCCACTCCAGGTGGTCAAATCGGGAGCGTTTATTATTGCCTGCATCTCTTTCCCAGATAGAAAACCGACTTCACGGCACGCCGTTTTTTTCATAGGAATGGCGAGGACTTTTTGAATGACCCCTAACGAATCAGGGGCAAGATATGCGCAGAATCGGAAAAAGGAGTGGATTGCTGCAAGGCGGACGTTCCTGCTCGACACCGCATTGCCCCTGTCGGTCTCCATGTAATCGAGAAAACCGAGTATCGTCTGTACATCGAGGTCCTCGATGGTCAACGAGGACGGGGGCTTGTGAGTCCTCCTGCTTACATGATCCAGGAGGAGGCGGAACGTATCCCTGTAGGACGCGATGGTGTGAGGGCTTGCATTCTTCTGGCTTATAAGACGCTTGAGAAAGAAATGCTGGAGAATGAATGCGAATGTACGTTCAGTCATGGCGCACCTCCGCGTAGCGTTCGAACCGGTCCGCCGCTAATGCCATGAGCTCGGGAACGGCCGAGAAATACCAGTAGGTATTTTGAACTTTGCAGTGGCCGAGGTATGTGGAGAGCGCACCAATGCGCCGGTGGATATCCTCTCCTTCGCGGTGCCATTGAAGCAATTTCCTGACTGCGAAGGTATGTCTTAGCCCGTGGATTTTCGTCTCCCTGCTCCAGTTGAGTTTCTGCGCGATCGTGCGAAAGGTCATGAGAACCTTGAGGTACTTAAGCGATGTTCCCAATTCCGTCACGAAGAAGGCCTTCGTCGCCGGATGCCGGCCTTCTCTAAGGTTGGCATAGGTTATGAGGGATTTGACGCAGGAGGGATGCAACGGCAGGATTCTCGACTTGTGGAACTTGCCCTCAATGATGGTGATGGTTCCCTGGTCCGGATCAAAATCGTCTATGGAGAGATGGAGCGCTTCCGAGATGCGCATGCCTGTACAGGCGAGAAGTCCGAAGAGAGTTGCATGGGTGTGGGGACGTATCCCGTTGACAGGGGTGAGCCGACGGCAGGCCCCGATGAGTTCCGATATCTCCTCTTGTGAGTAAATATGCGGAGGGATGCGGCGATAGGAGGGACCAAGTATGCCTTCCGGAGGGATCTCGGTCTCGGGAACAGAGAGCTTCATGTATCGAGCAAACCGGCGGACTATGTCGAGTCGCCTGGCTTGATTCATCCGGCTGCAAGAAGACGACTGCGCCCATTGCAGCGCAATCTCCACGGTGAGAGGGCCGTTATGTCCCACTCTCTCCACGTAGCGCGCAAATCGGAGGAGTTGCGCACCTTCGATGTGCAGGCCAAACCCCAGATTCCTTTTCATCTCAAGATACTGCTTTGCATAGGCAATCATATCGTCACCTCCGGCCAGGGAAGAGCGGCATGAGTTAGGCCCTTGAGGTCCACCTTGGCGTAAATGGCGGTGGTTTCAATGCTCCGGTGCCTGAGGATGTCGGCGATCTCCTTGAAGGTGGCCCCTTTCGCGAGCATCCCGGTCGCGAGGCTATGACGCAGGACATGGGCGCCACGGGCGTGCTTCTCTGGAAAGCAGCGTTTGAACGCTCTCCTCATGGCGGCCCTTGCCGCGCTAGCGTTCAGAGGTCTTCCTTTTGGAGTTTTGAGGGTTACAAAAATATGGCGTGTCTCCGTTTGAGGCCTTTTTTTCATGTACGCGGCCAAGGCTTCGCCTGCCTTTGAGACAAGAAGGGAGTAGTCGATACAGCGGGATTTTGTGTTTTGGAGTTTTATGCTGCTCTTTCGCCAGTCAATATCCTCGATCTTCAGGTTGGCCACTTCTCCCACACGGAGCCCTATCGTCGCCATGAGAAAGGCCATGGCCTGATCACGGATGCCTTCAATGGTATCCACATCGAAAGAAGAGAGGAAGGCTGTAACCTGCTCTTCTGTGAGGTGCTTGGGGATGCTCGACAAGCTCCAACTAGGAACCGTCGGAACGGCATTTGCGAGCGGAAGTTCTATCTGCCCGGTAAGCGTCAGGAACCGGAAAAAAGCCCTAAGGCAGGTGCAGTACAATTTGACCGTCTCAGGCTTGCACCGTGACGCCATGCGCGCCACAGATGCTTCTACATCCCTGACCGTTATCGAACGAAGGTCAAACTTTCCGCCTTTGTAAATGCTCTGAAGGAACGCTCTGAGATGTCTCGCATACAGCGATGCGCTCGTCTCAACGACGCCGCGCACCTTTATCAGGTGTTGCTCAAATGCCCGCAGCACCTCATCCTCGGGTAAGACTGCCCTGTGAACCGGAGCGGCAATACCCATCTCCCGCAAGACAGTCAGAAAATGGCTCATGGCTGCATGACAAAGGCGATATGTCCCCCTTCCGGAAACGGGGCATGTGCAGCACGCAAGATGCTCAAGAAACTCTTTGACCCTCGCCTCATCCACCGCCCTTGGGACGGTATGCCGGGTGTGCCAATAGCAGAAGTGCTTAACCACTCGGACATAGTCTTCCAAAACGCGGTGCGTATGTCCGGTTGCCAACAGGTTCTCTTCAAGGCGGTGTAGGGCCTCAAAGAATGGACCTTCCAATACGTCTCTGTCCTTACCGATCTCTTTTTCCATGGTATCCTCCTTGTGTGGAAAATATGACCAGAGGATACCCTATTATTATGTTGAGCAGACAGACGAAGTGAAGAAGTGATACCGAAAAGAAATCAATGAGTTGAACTTTACCTCCAGGCGGAACTTACCATTACTTCGGACTTACCATTAACTCTTTCGACTTTTCCGCGTGAGGGGCTGTCGTAGGGCTTGGAGTGGACGAGGGAGATGCCGGCGAGGGCGCAGCTGCGGGTGAGCAGCTCGGAAGAAAAAGTGGGACCGTTGTCTACGTAGATTCTTTTGGGGATGCCGTAGGCGAGGAAGGCCTCCTTGAGGACGAGGGTGAGGGAACTGATGGTCTCCGAGGTATTGAAGGCATGACCCACCACCATGCGGGAGTGATCGTCGATGATGAGGCAGAGGATGGCCTTGACCGAACGGTTGTGGACGCGGACCAGGGGACCGTGCATGAAGTCCGAGACCCAGAGGTCGTTGACGTTGTCCACCTCGAAGGCCTTGCGCACATCCTTGCGGCCTTGGAGAGGGAGCCATCCTTTCTCTTTGACGATCCGGAGGAGGGTGTTGTAGTGGATGGGGGGATCGCCCAGGAGGTTCTGATCCCGGAGGTTTTCATAGAGCTTTTGCACGGTCCAGTAGGAGTAGGCCTTGCACTTGATCTCGACGGCCTTGAGGGCCTGATCGTTTAAGCGTCTGGGTCTGCCGCCGTCTGAGCGGTCTTTGGGCTTGAGACCTTGAAAACCCTCCGTCCGGTATTTTCTGAGCCACGCCTTCATGGTGGAGACGG
>CAZEGG010000329.1:0-3997 GCA_964511755.1 uncultured Desulfobacteraceae bacterium
GTAGCAGGAGGGATCTCGAGACTCGGCGTCATAAGAGTGGCCTTCCTGGCATTGATCAGCTGCAGTGTCTGGAATCTCATCTGGATCTGGGTGGGATATTCTCTCGGAACCAACTGGAGCACAGTAAGAGAAAAGATGTCGAACATCCTTGTCCATTACAATATTATCGTGGCTGCGTTGATGGTTGGCGTGGCTGGTTTTTTTCTCTTGAAGAGGTGGCGCCGGAATCGACGATGAAAACGCACCAGCCGTGCGAATAGAGAAAAGACCACGGCCATTCTTGATGGCCGTGGTCTCCTGAATCAGGCGGTTGGATGAAGGAGCCGCCTGCCTCCGTTGTTCAATGTGGTCCAGGTATGGAGCGGTTACTTTTCTACGGGCAAGGAAGATCTTGTGTATTCATACATGGAGGCATCATACATTCTGATATGTTTCGCCCCTGCCAGGAACTTTATTGCAAACCAGTCCGCTGACGCCAAATGTCCCGTGTTGCAGTAGTCGATAATGGGTTTATGCAGAGATACTTTGCTCTCGCTCATGACTTTTTTTGCCTCGGCGGGAGTGATCATCTCATAGTAATTGCCGTGCTTCTTGACGAACTTGTAGTAGGCTACCTCAACGGCGCCGGGGATGTGCCCGTGCTTCAAGAGCCTCTTGTCGGTATCCGTTCCATTATAATGAGCTGGTTCCCTGGCATCCACGAACTGCACCTTCTTGGTCGCAAGCGCATAATAGATGAGGGGCCATGTGGCGACTGAGCTCAAGCTCATATCGTGAATTGCAAAATTTCCTTCCTTCGGCATGACTGCTTCCGTGCTTACGGCATGTTTTTCAGCTGTCCACGCTTCAAGGCCGCCGTGCAGGAGGGCGGTATTTTGGAGACCGAACATCCATGCAGTCCAGAACTCTCTCGTCGCAAATGTCCAGCCTTTCTGGTTTGCACCGGTAGAGTAAAAAACAACGAGACTGTCATTCGAGATGCCCGCCTTTCTAAAGACATTGGTAATCATCTCGGGGGTATCCAATACATGTTCGATGTTGCCGAAGGCGCCTTTCTGGAAATTTTCCCCTTTAGGAATATTTACCGCATGGGGAATGTGACCCGCGTTGTACTCCTTCGGCGATCTTACGTCAACGATGACGAGATGCGGGTTATTCATGCTTTCTGCGAGCCATTTGGGTGAAACCACATGGGTCGCCGGCACCTGCGCGGCAAGCAGAGGGGATGCGATAAAAAACAATAATCCCAAAACTATTAGTGCTACACGTTTCATAGAAAACCTCCCTTGATATTAGATTTGTGATGGGTGACCCAATCCATAGGATCTCCATTTCTGGCGGCTGAGTATAGGTATTTTCAGCTCGTGTGTCAACACCCAAATCCACCGCCTATTTTCCGCATCATAAGTTTCGCCGGGGGATTTGGCGAAATCCCTGATCACTAGCAAGGCGTCAGATGTAAGGCTATGACGAGCGACGACTGAGTCCTCGAGACACTCCGTCGCAAGGAGGAGCGATCGAAGACAAGGATGCAGGTGATGCCTGATGGCGGGGCAGGGAAGCTGTTTTCCCCTTGACCTGAATCCGGCGACACAGTATATTTTGGTACTTTTGGTTTCTGAGTCGCCGGGACCTGGAAAGGAGGTGGTGGTTTTCCTGAGAAATGGTGAAAACGAAGGGTAACTTCAGATCACTGTTGCAGAAGGAGGTTTTGTAATGAAAAAAGTATTTGTGTTGATGATTGCTGCAGCGTTTGTGGCGAGCGTTGCGGGTTTTGCCTTTGCCGCCGAGACTCCTATGCAGGCGAATGAGAAGAAGGTGCACGATAGCTTTGTTCAGGAGATCCCGGCCGACCATATGACGGATGTCTTCAAGTTGCATGAGGTCTGGAAGAAGGCCATGGCCGATCCCGCCTATCGCAAGAAGGTCTATCTCATCGACGTGCGGACCGATTCCGAATGGAACGCATTTCACATTGAGGGCACCGATCATATGCAGGCCGGCCATGTGTATGTCCTTACCAAGAAGATTACTGATCCGAACGCGGAAATCTATGTATGGTGCCGCACGAATCACCGAGCGAAATATGTCGCAGGCTTCCTGTACAAATACGGGTACAAGAATGTCTACTGTGTCAGCAGCACCACCAAGAACGGCAAGAAAAATGTGGGCGGCGTTGTGGGCTGGGCACAGGCGGGTTTCCCGTTCGTGAACCAGTTCACCGGTACCTTCTACATCAAGGAATACCGTTCAAGCCCCTCAAAGGCTGAGATGAACTATCACTTCAGGATGTGGCATCCCTATTAATGTCCTTAGATGCATCAGGAGGAAAGGCTTCCTCCTGATGCATCTGGTTGGAATTGTTTCCCCTCGTCGGATCGAATCTCTCATGCCTTCCTTTGCGCCTTGTTCTCCGGGTTTCCCGGTGAAAAGGCACCATCAAGAAACGCCATCCGGTAAACCGTGAGGGTGACGGCCCCGAAGTCATTTTCTACCTTCCCTTTCAGGACGTAAGGCCTCGAGGCGTTGAGCAGGTGGCAGCAGCGATGGTATACCTTCGGAAAAAACACCGCCTCATAGATGCCCGTCGGGTCCTCGAAGGTGATAAATTTCATTGGATTCCCTTCTTTCGTCCGGACCGTCTTGCCGGTGACCAACCACCCCGTGATGGTCACTGTTTTTCCTGCCAGCAGCGGTAAGTCCCGTGCGTGAACATGACCCATCCTCTCCAGAGCGTTCGCGTAAAGCTCCAGGGGATGGGTTGAAAGCATGAACCCCAGTGCCTCTTTTTCCTGTTCAAGCAGGATATGCCGGGGAACGGCGCTGCGCGGTTTTCCGGGGAAAAGGCCGGGAACCGGGAAAAGAGAAGGGGTGGCTGCCTTTTGGCCGAAAAAACGGAGTGCTTGCCAAAACAAAGCGGATCTCGTGAGTTTTTCGGGAAGATCGTCAAAGCAGCCGGCCTTGATCAGGAGCCGCACGTCCTGGAGTCGGAGGAACGGACGGGTCCGGTCCAGGAATTCCTGGAAGGATGAAAATGGGCC
Source organism: uncultured Desulfobacteraceae bacterium (assembly GCA_964511755.1). GTDB lineage: Bacteria > Desulfobacterota > DSM-4660 > Desulfatiglandales > Desulfatiglandaceae > B46-G9. The sequence goes on from CAZEGG010000329.1 coordinate 3,042, forward strand.
GTTCCTGCTGCGTTCCCGAACGATAGACTCTCTTGCCTCATGGGACAGGTCCTTGACCTGCATGAAACCCATAAGGAGTTCTTTTCCCTTTCCCGTATACCTGATGCGGCTCTTATTGATGTGAGGCGGGAGCACCCGGAGCCCCATACGTTTCGCCTCGGAAATGTACCCGAAGGCGGAATAGTAGCCCCCTCCGTTAGAGATGACGGACGCCATGAATTCAGCCGGATAATGGGCCCTGAGGAAAGCGGATTTATAGGCAACCAGAGTGTAGCTTGCCGAGTGAGGTTTGCAGAAGCTGTAGCCGTCGAACCCCATCATCATCGCCCATACCTCCTCGATGATTTCCTGGGGGACGTTACGTTCCCGCGCCCCCTGGACGAAGCGGGCATAGAAATCACGGAGTTTCTTTTCCTTGTCTTTCTTGCTCACCACTTTCCGAAGAGTATCCGCCTCGCCAGGGTCGAATCCCGCGAGGTGGATGGCTGCCTGGCTCATCTGTTCCTGAAAGACCATGACGCCCAGGGTTTCGTCCAACACCGGTTTTAAGGCCGGATGAGGCGGCTCCGACGGGGCTCCCCTGAGCCGGGCAACCCATGTTCGAATGCTCTGGTTGGAGGCAGGCCGGATGATGGAAGTCACCACTACGTTGATCCGGAAGTGGTCCATACGGCGGTAATCATGGAAGGAGAAGCCGTTTCCCACTTTGGTGAGGACCTGCCTGGTGGCGGGGCTCTCGAAGTAAAAGACTCCGAACGTGTTCCCTTCATGAAAGATGCGCACGGTCTCGGGATCATCAAGGGGATTGAGCCGGGCGTAGTCCAAGCGGCGGCCGTAATTTTTATTGACCATCTCCAGGGTGTCGCGGATGACGGCCAGGCTCCGGTTCCCGAGGATGTCAATTTTCACCAGGCCGCTTTCTTCCACCGAATCCTTTTCCCACTGGAGTACCTGCA
>CAZEGG010000330.1:0-3992 GCA_964511755.1 uncultured Desulfobacteraceae bacterium
GAACGCCGGCTTTTTCCGTGCCGACCTTGAAGAGCCTTGTTGCAAGCGGGCACCATGTGATGGGTGTGATTGCCCGGCCCGACCGGCCCCGGGGAAGGGGGAGGAAGACTGTGTCTTCGCCGGTCAAACAGACAGCCACCGAGCTCGGACTGAGGGTGATGCAGCCCGAAAAGACATCGGATTCTTCCTTTTGCACCGAGGTCGGCGCCCTGTCTCCGGATCTGTTTGTGGTCATCGCTTTCGGGCAGATATTGAAGAAACCCCTGCTTGAAATCCCCGGATGGGGGGCTCTCAACATCCACGCCTCGCTTCTTCCGAAGTATCGGGGCGCAGCGCCGATTCAAAGGGCCATTCTCAACAATGAAACCCGTACGGGCTTGACCGCCATGCAAATGGATGAGGGGCTTGATACAGGGCCCATTCTGTCCCGGGAGGAGCTGACCATACGAGAAAATGAGACAGCAGGAGAACTCCATGACCGGCTGTCCGAACTGGCCGGCAGGTTCATCATAACGGTTCTGGAGGACTGGGGGAAGGGAAGAATCAGCGTCAGGGAGCAGGAAGACTCTCTGGCATCGTATGCTCCCAAGATTGAACGGCACATGGCCCTGATAGATTGGAGCCGATCCACTGATCAGATTCATGGACAGATCCGTGCTCTTGATCCATGGCCGGGAGCCGCAACGACCCTTTCGGGAAAGCAGGTCAAAGTTTTTTCGTCGCGAAAAGTCCCGGAGAACAAACGGATCGGAAAGCCGGGAAGGGTAGCCGGGATAACTGATGCGGCTATTATGGTCGAAACCGGGAACGGGCTGATTGAGATCGGGACCTTGCAGATCCCTGGAAAGAAGCGGCTCGCGGCAGGAGACTTTCTGAGGGGGTTTCCCGTGGCAGAAGGAACCATCTTGGGCGAATAGCGGCACATACCGGCGGTCTGCTAAGCTATGTGAAGATTGTCGGGTTCTGAAGGAAAGCCTTGATCATTTTCTCCGCCAGTTGGTACGCGGTTTTGTGGGTTGAATTGGATCTTTTGAGGTGAGATACAGTGAAAGGGTCTGAAGAACTGGGACAACACCCGCAGAAGCGGACATTCATTTTCCTTTTGCTCATTGCGTGCGTGGTTATCGTGGGACTGGCATTTCTGCTCTGGTGGGTTCCCTATGTGGGGCTGGGACACATTAATGCGCACCTTCCGCTTTTGCTCGCCATCGTGCTTGGTGCAGTAGTTGCCTTTTGTCTTGGCGGCGCTCTGACCCTTGTTCTGACGATTCTGCGTGGAAAGAATCTCTTTTTCAGCAAGAAGATCCGCGGGGTAGTCATCCGTGTGCTATTTCCCCTGCTCGTGGGCATCGGAAAATTGCTGGGCATCCAAAAGGATGAAGTGAGGCGGTCTTTTGTGGCCATCAATAACCGGCTCGTTTTGGCCGAGGCCAAAAAGATTAGGTCCGAGAAGTTGCTCCTCTTGCTTCCGCACTGTCTGCAGAATCATGATTGCCGGGTGAGAATTACAGGAAATATCGAAAACTGCAAGGCGTGCGGCAAATGCAAGATCAAAGACCTGGTGGCTCTTTCGAAGGAGTATGGAGTCTCTGTTTCCGTGGCTACGGGGGGCACCCTGGCCAGGAGGATCGTGGTGGAGAAAAAGCCGGATATTATTATCGGAGTGGCCTGCGAACGCGATCTTACCTCCGGAATTCAAGACAGTTATCCCATCCCTGTCTTCGGCATCTTTAATCGGAGGCCGTTCGGGCCGTGCTACGATACTGATGTGGATCTTGAGTTGGTGGAAAGGGGGATGCGGATCTTCCTGGGAGAAAAGATACGTGGATCCGAGGAATCTGGCACTCAAAGCACTGAACGATCTAAACGGGCACTCGCATCGTCCTGAATACTCTCTGGAGAAGGCAGTTCGACAGGATGCTGCCGGTTCCGACAGGGACAGGGCCTTTGCCGTGCACCTGATTCAGGGCGTGTTACGGTGGCGTCTTCGCCTCGACTGGAGCATTCAGCAGGGCCTTCGTTTCCCTTTCCGAAACATCCGGCCGGATGTCCTGAATGTACTCCGTCTCGCGGTCTACCAGATCTTTTTCATGGACCGTGTTCCGGATTCCGCTGCGGTGAATGAAGCGGTCAAACAAGTCAAGGGCATTGCTGCAAACCATGTGGTGAGATCGGTCAATGGGATCTTGCGGCAGGTCTGCAGGGGAAAGATGCATATCTGCTGCCCGGATCGTTCTTCCGATGTAATACATTACCTCTCTGTCTGTCACTCTTATCCTGAGTGGCTTGTCCGCAGGTGGGTGAAGGAAATGGGGGAAGAAGACGCTGAAAGACTTCTGGCAGCCGGCAACAGGATCCCTTCCTTGGTTGTAAGAACCAATACGCTGAAGGTTAACCGGACCGAGCTGATTGCTCTCCTCCATGGAGAGGGCATAGCGGCAAGGCCAACCGATTTTGCTCCCGAAGGTCTGATTCTCGAGGGTTTGAGAGGAGCGGTCGATCGTTTGTCGTCATTTCGCTCAGGGTATTTTCAGGTCCAGGGGGAAGCGGCCCAGGTGTGCTCTCATCTCCTTTCCCCGGACCCCGGAGAGACCGTTCTGGATGTCTGCTCCGGTCTGGGGGGAAAGAGCACACACATGGCCCAGCTCGTGCGGGATCGGGGCCTGATTGTCGGGATTGACAGGAACCAAAGGAAACTGCAGAAGCTGGTCGAAAGCTTCCTGCGCCTGGGCATCCATGTGGTCGCGCCCCTCGCGGGCGACGCGGAACAGGGCCTTTCCCGGTTGTTGAGGTGCTCTTTTGACAGGATCATGGTGGACGGGCCTTGTTCGGCTCTGGGGGTTGTCTCCCGTCACCCCGACGTGAAATGGAACCGGGAAGAAGGCGATCTTGCGCGCCTGGCGGAATTGCAGAAGCGCATTCTTGATGAGGCCTGCCTGCTGTTGCGGCCGGGCGGAAGAATGCTCTATGCGGCCTGCACCCTCTCCAGAGAAGAAAATGAGGGTGTAGCGGAGGCATTCCTGCGCGGACACAGGGAGGTGAAACTCATGAATCTTCGGAAACATGCCCCGGCGTGGGCGAGGGACCTTGTGAATGATGACGGGTTCCTCAAGTGCTTTCCTCATCTGCACGGGACCGACGGTTTTTTCGGCGCTGCTTTTGAGAAACTGAACTGACACTGATCAATACAACCCGGGAGGACATGACATGGGAAAAATAGCCCCCTCGATCCTCTCCGCCGATTTTTCCCGGCTTGGAGACGAAGTCCGGGCCGTGGAAGAGGCAGGAGCGGATTACATCCATATAGACGTCATGGACGGCCATTTTGTGCCCAATATCACGGTCGGCCCGATGATCGTGAAAGCGGTGCGCGAGATAACTCCTTTGCCCCTGGACGTGCATTTGATGATCACGGACCCTGATCACTTTATCGACGAATTTGTGCGGAGCGGCGCGGATATCCTGACCGTCCAAACGGAGGCCTTGGTTCATGCGCACCGGACCATCCAGCATATCAAGGGCCAGGGCGCCCGGGCCAGTATCTCCCTGAATCCCGCGACCCCCTTGAACGGGCTTGAATATATTCTTGAAGACCTGGACATGGTTCTCCTGATGACGGTAAATCCGGGGTTTGGAGGACAGAAGTTTATCCCGTCAGTCGCACCCAAGATCAGGCGATTGCGGGAAATGGTGGTCGAGCGAGGGTGTTCGGTGGAAATCGAGGTTGATGGAGGGATCGGCCCGGAGACTATCGGCCTGGTCTCCGCAGCAGGGGCAGATGTGTTTGTGGCCGGCTCGGCCATCTTCTACAGCGAAAATTATGCAGAGACAATCCGCGCAATGCGGGACCATATAGTGGAACTGTAGTTATTTTTTTGACTCCGAAAAGTATTTTCGCTAGTATTGACCTCCCATGCAGATGGAGGGATGTCCGAGCGGTTTAAGGAGGCGGTCTTGAAAACCGTTGTCCCGAAAGGGACCGTAGGTTCGAA
>CAZEGG010000331.1:0-3990 GCA_964511755.1 uncultured Desulfobacteraceae bacterium
ATTTTTGAATCGATAAGAGTTTCAGGAAGCGTTCCCCTGGGAAGGGGATTAAATATTCTAGGAGCGAGGAATGAAAAAAACCGGAAAAAGAAAGACTTTTTTGAGCATTCTCCTGGCATGCATCTTGGTCGCGGCTTTACTGTCTTTGCACGGCAATCGCGAGGAGGCAAAGGCGGGTACGGACGACGTTTACAAGAATATTGAACTCTTCACCGAAGTACTCCGGGAGGTTGAAAAGCACTACGTGGAGCCGGAAAACCCCCAGAAACTTATTTACGGTGCGATCAAGGGAATGGTCAACAGCCTTGACCCTCATTCCTCTTTCATGACGAAGGACGAGTATCAGGAACTGATGACCGAGACCAAGGGGAGTTTTTCCGGGGTGGGGATTGAAATCACCATTAAGGATGATGTTCTCACCGTTGTTTCTCCCATTGAAGGAACACCCGCGTATAAGGCCGGTATAAAACCGGGAGACATGATTATCAAAATCGAGAAGAAGTCTACCAAAGGCATGACTCTCCTGGACGCCGTGAAAAATATCCGCGGAACCAAAGGGACCGAGGTCGAGTTGACAATAGCACGGAAAGGGCAAAACGAACCCCTGACGTTCAAGATCAAGAGGGACGTGATCCCACTGAAAAGCGTACGTCATTATGCGCTCACCCAGGACATCGGTTACGTGCGCATTTCTAATTTCCAGAGTCACACTGCAAGAGACTTGAAAGCCGCGTTGGAGGACCTTGAAAAAGAACACCCCTTGAAAGGGCTTGTCCTGGACCTCAGGAATAACCCGGGAGGGCTGCTCACACAGGCCGTAAATGTCTCTGATCTGTTTCTCGATAAAGGACTCATTGTGAGTACCAGAGGGCGGGACAGCTCGCAGGATATTTCCATGAGCGCACACAAAGATGGGACGGAGAGAAATTATCCGATGATTGTTCTGGTAAACGGCGGCAGCGCCAGCGCCTCTGAAATTGTTGCCGGCGCGCTCCAGGACAACAAGCGGGCGCTCATACTCGGGACCAGAACCTTTGGGAAGGGTTCCGTGCAGACAATTATACCGCTGAATGACGGGTCGGGACTCAGGCTGACCACCGCGAGGTATTACACGCCCAGCGGCAGGTCCATTCAATTGAGCGGCATAGTGCCTGATATCAAGGTTGAGTTTGCTCCCCCCTCCGAAAAGAAAGAGACCAAGAAGGTTCATTTTCTCAGGGAGGAAGACCTGAAAGGGCACATGGAAAATGACAGTACGGTAAAACCGAAGCCGGAGGAAAAGCCGAACAAAGAGGACGAACGGGTTGAAGATATGCTTGAAAAGGATAATCAGGTCCGTTATGCACTCCAGTTATTGGAGTCGTGGGATATCTTTTCGAAAATCAAGAACGCCCAGTGATGCGCAGGAGGAAGCCCCGCTTACTATCTTTTTTTCTCGTTCTTTCTCTTGCTGTTGCGATTTTCACGTTGGGGTGCATCTGGTTTTTCAAGGGGAGCGGAAGGCCTTCAATTCCCCTTTACGAGGAAGCCTACTCCGGCAGTAGTGAACTTGCCGGAATTATCCGAAAAATAGATCTCTCGGTTTATGATGCCCTTTACCGGTCCGGGATTCCCGAAAGGGACGTTGTGTTCCTGAATGTTGAGCCGCGAGATGCAGGGAAACAGCACTGGGAGTTCACCAAGCTCCTCATCAGATGTCCGGATGGAGCCAAGGAGGGTGCTCTCCGGAGACGGATCCAGAAGGATCTCTCCCGGTTGGGAAGCAGGGTGAAAGTTCGAACCGAGAAGACCGTCGGGCATGCCCTCTCCATATCTATCCTGGTGAATGGCTTCCGGACACACCGTGTTCTTCTTTCTGTCGGTACGTCTCCTCCCGAAGAAAGAAAACAGAAAGCAAAAGTCGCCCTGATCATTGACGACCTTGGATACGATCCGGGCCTTGCGAAAGGCTTCATGGACCTGAAGATTCCGGTGAGCCTTTCGGTGCTCCCTGATGCGCCTTTTACGCGACGCATCGCGACCGAAGCTGATAAGCGGGGATGTGAGCTGATGGTCCATCTGCCCATGGAGCCGAAACGGTATCCGGCGGTAAATCCCGGGCCCGGTACCCTGTTTGTCACCATGGACAGCGAGCAGATCCTTCACCAGTTGGCGGATGATTTGGCCCAGGTGCCGGGGGCGAAGGGCATCAATAATCATATGGGTTCCCTTTTTACCGAAGATCGGCAAAAGATGGCGGTGGTTTTGCGGGCCTTGAAACGCCGGCATCTCTTTTTCGTGGACAGCAGGACCACGCCGGACAGTGTGGGCTATGATCTGGCCAAGAAGATGGGAATACCAACGGCGAAAAGGACCGTATTTCTGGATAATGATCTGCATCCTGCGGCCATAGAATCGCAGGTGCGGCGGCTCCTGAATATGGCCAGGCATAAGGGCTGGGCAATTGGTATAGGGCATCCCCACAAGGAAACACTCAGGTTGTTGAGAAGGCTCGCGCCCGGTCAACAGAACGGTATTGAGATCGTTCCCATAACCGAACTCCTTGGATAGGAATATTCCAAGGAAAGGAGGCGTTGCATGAAAGTCCCGTTGCTTGATTTGAAGAAACAATACGAGACCATCAAAACGGAAATCAGGGAAGCGACGGAGGAGGTCTTCGACTCCCAGCGATTTATCATGGGACCCAGGGTAGAGGAACTGGAAGAACAGATTGCCGAGTATTCCGGCTGCAGATTCGGAGTCGGAGTATCTTCCGGGACGGATGCCCTCCTTATTTCCCTTATGTCAGCCGGTATCGGGCCGGGAGACATGGTCATAACGACTCCCTATACCTTTTTCGCCACGGTCGGCGCTATTGTGAGGGCGGGGGCTCGCCCCCTGTTTGCGGACATTCGGGAAGATACGTTCAATCTGGATCCGGAGCTCCTGGAAATGACGCTTCTTTCCCTCCCGGAAGAGGAGAAGGAAAAGGCCAAGGCGGTCATTCCGGTACACCTCTACGGGCAGTGCGCGGACATGGAACCCATCCTGAATCTAGCTGAAAAATTCGAGTTGACCGTCATTGAGGATGCGGCCCAGGCCATCGGCGCAGTATACAAACGTCCTGAAATCGGTACAAAAAGAGCGGGCTCTATGGGACTCTACGGTTGTTTTTCCTTTTTCCCGTCAAAAAACCTCGGGGCATTCGGTGACGGCGGAATGGTGACCACCAGTGATCCGGAGGTCTATGATCGGCTGAAGAAACTGAGGAATCATGGCGCCAGCCCAAAATACTATCATGCCATCATAGGCGGGAATTTTCGGCTGGATGCCCTCCAGGCCGCCATTTTGACGGTCAAATTGCGATACCTGGACCAGTGGACCGAAAAGAGACAGGAGAACGCGGCGCGCTATCGAACCCTGTTCCACAAGGAAGGGCTCGAAGAGGTGCGTTTACCGGATGAGAAAGAGGAGCGGCATATCTACAATCAGTTCGTAATCAGGGTTCCCGGGAAGAGGGACGCCTTGAGGAGCTTTTTGAGTGAACAGGGTGTGGGATCTGAAATCTACTATCCGGTGCCCTTGCACATGCAGGCATGTTTCAGCTCCCTGGGTTACAAGCGGGAAGATTTTCCGCTCTCTGTGGCTGCGGCCGAAACGAGCCTCGCTCTGCCGGTCTTTCCTGAACTGACATCGGAACAGATCCGTTATGTTGTTGATATGATAGCTCAATTTTTCAGCAGAGAAAAAAGTTAGGATTATTTGAAAAAAGCTGTAAAAAAGCTTGACTTTCGTTGTACAGAAAATTATAAAGGTTTCTTTTCAATCCGATCACAAACATGTTGACAACGCACCACGGATTGATTAAAGTGTTTTTTACATTCTTGCTCTTTGAAAACTAAATAGTGATGCCGCTGTAGGCTCACAAGTCAAAAAACAGGAAAATAATTTTCCAGATGGTTTAAGTGGAGAGTTTGATCCTGGCTCAGAACGAACGCTGGCGGCGTGCCT
>CAZEGG010000332.1:0-3961 GCA_964511755.1 uncultured Desulfobacteraceae bacterium
AAGCGGAAGTATAGAGCACCAGCCCGAGCAAAAGGGCCGCGAACTCGGGGCTCATGGTAAGCCCTCCCTTGAAATTGAAGCCCGTGAGCCTGGGAACGTCCATTTTCGTGGGCGCTCCGAAAATCAGCCAAATAACCAGGGGCAATCCGATGATCAGCGCAATTGACACACGAAAGGTGGGAAAATATTTCCCTGTTTTTTCCTGCCGCCTTTTTGCCCATCGCCTGATCATATAGGAAAGGATACATGCTGCCAGGAGAGCAAGGATCATATACGTGTGAGCCGGGTGTGGCGCCGGTACCGCAAACGCGATCCCTCTGTTGCACAAAAAAAGGCCTTTTATGGGCGAAAGGGCCTGACGGGGAGAGGGAAGGCTTTCATAAAAAATGGCATACCAGAAGAAGAGCTGCAGCAGAACCGGGATATCCTGCATAGCCTCAACGAAAATGCCCGCAAGCTTGGATATCAACCAGTTTGTCGAGAGACGGGCAACACCGATAATCGTCCCGAGCACAAGAGTGACGACAATCCCTACGAATGACACCTTGAGGGTGTTCAGTGCGCCCACGATGAGGGCACGACCGTAACTGTCGGCTGCTGAGTACGGTATCAGCGACTCGCCGATCTCGAAGGAAGATTCCTTCGTGAGAAAGCCGAACCCCGTGGCGATAGATTGTTTCTTGAGATTAGCAATGGTGTTGGAAACAAGGTAATAAGCGACCAGGCCGACCACGCAGAAAACGACAATCTGGTATATGATCGCCCGTTTCCTGGGATCGAGCCAGAATGGTACTTTCTCCGGTTGCTTTTCTTTCATGAGGCAGCGGTTTTCCCTGGGCTTTCCGGTTCCTCCAGAATGTGCCGCGTGGGTCCCTTGGTTCGTCGGAAGACTTAATCCTGATCACGGGCATTACGGCCGGGAGTCAAACAGGAATGCCCCTCCGGGGAGGGGCATGCCGGATACTTCTCATCTGAATGGAGCAGCGTACATCAATCCGCCTCTTGTCCACAGATCGTTCAGCCCCCGTTTGAGGCCGAGAGGAGTGTTGACGCCTACGTTTCGTTCAAAAATTTCACCGTAGTTGCCGACCTGTTTGATGATATTATAGACCCAGTTGTCATCAACGCCAAGGGCCTTTCCCAGCCCGGGGGTGACCCCCAGGAAACGCTGGATCCCCGGGTTTTTACTCTTCATCATCTCATCGACATTCTTGGAAGTAATGCCGAATTCTTCGGCCTGTATCAGGGCCATGACGGTCCAGTTGACAAGGTCATACCACTGATCATCCCCATGGCGCACGACCGGAGCCAGGGGTTCCTTTGAAATGATTTCGGGCAGCAGTTCGTAGTCGTCCGGATTGGGCGCAACCGAGCGCTGGGCAGCCAGCTGTGAAGAATCCGATGTCAGAACGTCGCAGCGACCGGCAAAGAAGGCCTTGTTGAGTTCGGTCGTGTTTTCGATAACAACCGGTTTCCATTTCATGCCGTGGGATCGGAAGAAATCAGCTGCGTTCATCTCCGTAGTTGTCCCGGGCAGGACGCAGACTGTGGCACCTGCCAGCTCATTGGCGCTCTTGATACCCAGCTTTTTGGGTACCAGAAAACCCTGGCCGTCATAGAAATTCACGTGAGCGAAATTGAGACCGTTGACGGTTTCTCTCGTAAGGGTCTGGGTGGTATTGCGGCACAATACGTCAATCTCCTTCGATTGCAGAGCCGGGAGACGCTGCACGGCGGTCAGCGCCACGTACTTGACCTTGTTCGCGTCGCCAAATATGGCTGCAGCAATAGCCTTTGCCGTATCCACGTCAAGTCCCTTCCATTCGCCCTTCTTGTCAGGCATGCTGAATCCGAACACACCGCCGTTCACACCCGCGATGAGGACGCCTCTTGCCTTCACCGCATCCAGAGTCTCACCTGCCATGGCCATTCCGGTCATCGCCAGGAATACCAGGGCCACCATTAATGCGCACACCTTAAAAAGCTTCATACTCTGTCCCTCCTTTCCCATCTTCAGATTTCCCGTTCCGCCGTGGATCGCACCCATGGCAAGAATACCCTCGTTGTGCGGGTCGGCACACGTCATCCGCCGGCTTGCAACGGCTTTTCTAATTGATTAGCATAAAGTTCCTTGTTTTTCAAGAAAAAGCTGCGGAACTCTAAAAGGGTATGCAGTTTTCACGGCTGAAGTCGACTCGTCCTAAAGCAGCCATATCGAATTTTAAGATCTTGCAACCGAGCTCGCTTTTGAGGTACCATCACTGCCTGAAGTGAAAGGAGGCGCAGAAAATGGAAAGACCTGTTGAATTTTACTGGAATGCCCGGCTGAAGGACGTCAAGGAGGCTCTGGAAGCGAACAATTTCACGGTATCTCTCGCCCGGAACGGCGATCATGCCCGCGAAATCCTGTTGAATGAAGTGCTCCCCGAAAGCGGCGCCGGAACCGTCTCTTTCGGCGGTTCCACAACGGTAAGCGGGACCGGAGTTTATGATGCGCTCAAGGCGATGCCCGGACTGGATATTCTGGATACCCGCGACAGCACCATTTCAGCGGATGAACTCCTGGAACGCAGGAGGCAGGCACTCCTGGTGGATCTCTTCGTCTGCGGCACCAACGCCGTTACGGAGACCGGCACCCTCGTCAACCTGGATATGATCGGCAACCGCATCGGAGGACTCACATTCGGTCCGAAACATGTGGCCGTGCTGGTCGGCCGCAACAAAATCGTCGCCGATTTGGAAGATGCGCTATTCCGGGTCAAGAATTATGCTGCGCCGTGCAATGCCGTCCGTCTGAATAAGAAAACACCGTGCGCCAAGACCGGCTACTGCCAGGAATGCAATGCTCCCGACCGCATCTGCAATACCTGGACCATCACGGAAAAATCGTACCCGAAGGGCCGGGTGAAGGTGATTCTGATCAATGAAGACCTGGGGTTGTAAGGCGATCTTCATCCGAAATCTCCTATGCTTCACGTTCTTTACACTATCGGCCCTATCTTTGTAATCATCCTCCTGGGGTGGACTCTGAGATCCCGGGGCTTTCTGCCGGAGAGCCTGATCGGTCCCCTGAACCGCATGGTCTATTACCTTGCCATCCCGGCCATGATCTTCAGAGAAGTGGCGGAGGCTACCTTTGGTTCGCATTTTCAACCCCTTCTCCTTGCGGGAACGCTGTTACCTGTGGTGGCCGTATTCTGCCTCGCCCTTCTTGCCGGTACGCTGTTCTCGGTACCCAGGAGAGAAACCGGTACCTTCCTGCAGAGCTCCTTTCACGGAAATCTCGGGTATATCGGCCTGGCTGTCGCCTACTACTTCCTCGGCAAGGAGGGCTTCACCAGAGCCAGTATTCTCGCGGCGTTTCTCATGCTTCTGCAAAATTTTCTCGCGGTTTTGGGGCTGCAGCTCTTTGCCGCCACCGCTAAAAAAGCGCACAGACTGAGTTACTTCGTAAAAAAAATAATTTATAATCCGGTGATTTTCTCCGCCATGGCCGGCATTTGCTTTTCTCTTTTCCGGATACCCATTCCCGAACCGGCTGACAGAATTCTTGCTATTATCAGTGGGATGGCCCTGCCTCTGGCCCTTCTGGTGATCGGAGCATCCCTCTCGTTCGGGTTGATCAGGTCGCACCTTCTCCCAGCCCTGGGCGCTGGTTTTCTGAAACTCCTTGTGCTGCCCGGGTTCGGCATCGGACTCTATCACTGGCTCGGGTTATCCCCGGCACTATTTCTCCCCGGTCTCATCCTGCTGGCATCTCCCACCGCGACTATAACCTACGTGATGGCAGGGGAAATGGAGGGATCCACAGAACTGGCCTCCGCGGCCGTTTCCATGAATACGCTCCTCTCTGCCGGGACCTTTGTGCTCTGGCTCGGAATCAAATTTGCTTCGCCCGGATAAACTGTTTCCCTCCATAAATGGCTATTTTTCACAATCTCATCGTCAATCTGTCCCGCCT
>CAZEGG010000333.1:0-3957 GCA_964511755.1 uncultured Desulfobacteraceae bacterium
AGCTCCACGTGGTATTGCGCATACGCGAACGGCGCGAACAACAACATCATGACAATCACACCCAATAATTTTATGGTCACCCTCTTCATGCTCCCGCTCCTTTCAGCAAGTTCGCTAAGCATCCCAGCCTCCCAGCTTTTGTCCCTTTTTTGTTTTCTCTCACGCCCGTTCCCTTCGTTCACTAGAGACACAGAGATACCAGAGAAAATCTTTTTGCTTTTTAGTTTCTAGACTTCTTTTCTCTCTGCGCCCTCTGCGTCTCCGTGTGAGATATCGTTTTTGTCCTTTGTCCTTCCAGCTTCCTAGCTTCCCAGCCTTCCAGCCTTTTTTATGGAACAACAATCGTATCTCTGGGCTTGAGCAGAATATTCTGCTTCAGATTTTTCCCGTCCACAAACTCATTATAATTGAACCGATACTGCACCTCTTTTCCCTGTTCATGTCTGACGATCACGATATGCTTTGTGTCAGCCCATTCAGCAAACCCGCCTGCCGCTGAAAGGGCCTGGAGCACGGTCATACCCGGCGTGAGAGGGTACGGTCCGGATTTGGTAAGCTTTCCCACGGTATAAATCTGACGGCTCAGGCTTTCCTTCACAATGACAGTGACGGCGGGCGCCGTAACAAATTTCTTGAGCTTCTCCGTGATGATTTCTTTCAAATCGTTTACCGTCTTTCCGGCTGCCATGATTTCTCCGATCAACGGAAAGCTCATCCGGCCGTCCGCCATGACGGTCACGTCCCGGGTCAGGTCCGGTTCCTTCCACACGAAGATCTCCAGGTGGTCGCTCGGCCCGATCATGTACTCGGGCGGAGGTGTTTGCGTCGCTGCTCGAGTGCTCAAAGGTGCACACACTGCGAATAATATTGCTGTCAGTACAAGAAGAAAATAGAGTGCCTGTTTCCTACCCATCGAAATACCTCCCTGAAAAGACATCCTCACCCCCGTTCACTTCGTTCACTAGAGCCGCAGAGTCAACAGAGAAAAACATCTTCTTTTTTTGTTCTTAAACTCCGTGTCCTCTGTGTCTCTGTGTGAGATATGTTTTTATCCTTTCGCCTTTTGCCCCGCTGTAGGAGCAACTTCCTGGTTGCGATGGGAGCCGCCCAGCTTCCTGGCTTCCCGGCCTTTCATTCTTTTGCCTCTTATGGTTCGAACCAATTTTCAACGGCCAACCCTTTAATCCCTGAATACCGTTCCACATGCGGCGTAACCATGGTGAGCTGGTTTGCCAGCGCGCACGCTGCAACTAAGATGTCATCCATGCCGATTTTTTCTACCTTACCCGCCAGCTGGGCCAGGATATCCCCGGCCAGCACAGCCTCCTTTTGCCCCAACGGAACGATATTGACCCTGGAGAAGATCTCCTCATTCATCTTCGACCAGAACTGCTCAAAATCTGCCCGCAGGGAACTCCCAAACCGCAACTCTGAAACACACACGCAGGACGTAAACAGGGAATGAACCGGTTTTGACCGCAAACGCGTGATGATGCACGGATTGGGATTCTTCTTGATCAGCTCACTAAGGATACTCGTATCCAGGAGATACATCAGCTTCCGACTTCTCCTTTCACTGCCATGGCCGCATGACTCGAACGATTGTCAACCACCCGATCCATCATCTCGAAAAACGGATCATCATTTTCAAGCCAGCCTTGCGCGTTCGAGAGATGTCTGTCGCTTTCGGCAGCGGGAATCAAGCGGGCCATTGGCCTGCCTCTCTTGGTAATAACAATGCGCTGTTTGCCATAGGCAACCTGCCCAAGAAGCTCGGAGAAATGCTTCTTAGCCTCCCCTATATTAATAGCTTTCTCCTTCATTAATATCCTCCTGGATATAATTGGTCAAGTTGACCTAAAACAGGAAAAATGTCAATCAAAAAAAGGAGTTGCCGTGCGGCGTTTTGTTGATTATCTGCAAAAACCGGGCCAAGAGGGCTAAACAGCTAGGAAGCGAGGAGGCTCGGAAGCTGGCAGGGAAACCTAACCGCAAAAGGACGAAGGATGAGGGTCAAAAGACTATTTCTCACGCCCGTTCGGCCTGCGGCCTCGCTAAAGACAAAGAGCAAGATGAGAAAAACAATAGAAATTTTTGCTTTTGAACCTCTGTGATCTCTGTGGGCTCTGTGTGAGATAATTTTTTTGTCCGCGAGGAAACAGGAGAGGCAATGAAAGGATATTGAAGGCCTTTTGGGGAAGGGAGTAACCATTTATGGAATCGTTTTTCACACTATCTGAAAGGGTACAATGGGCTTCTTCATCATCCTGTTTATCAGTTCACGGGAAAATTACGCGAAGGCGAAGCGGCGTTCGGGTGCTCTTCGCCGGTCTGAAGGGGTACGCCGATCGCGGCCGCTTCTGAGTTCCGCGACATTTTCCGAAGGACGGGAATCCCTCCGCCTATCCTCCCCGCTGCGGCGGTCTTGGAGCGACCTCCGGTCCCGGCCGGATCTTCTGTCGGAGCCGTTCCTGCGGTCGTGGCCGGAACGACGTTCAGGGATATGGTCTGCGTAGGAAAAATGACGTCTGTCCATACCAGCTCGTCTGCCTCCGTTATCCGTAATTGGCTGATAGCTCATGGGAGATAGCTCACAGTGAGTAATATTGTTTAGTGGAAAATTCAAGAATCAATAGAACCTATGAGGCCAGAAATCATCTTGCTTAACGTTTCAGCCTCAGAATAAAGCTTTTCGTAGGATCTTGCGTCTAACCATTTCTTTGTTTTGAGAGTTTGAAGCATCGTAACTGTCTCGTAAAGTGAGCCTCTCGAAATATAAAGAAAATGCTTAAACTCCTTTTTTGAGAACCTGCCTTTTCCCTCTGAGATGTTCAACGCAACCGAAGTGCTCGACGCCTCCAACTGCTCAATCAGCCTGAAATGTTTCCTCGGCGTGTCGATACCATCAATGGCATTGATAACGGCAACAGAATAATCAAGGGCTCTCTTATAGACCTTCAGTTCCTCAAATGCGAATGCCACTCTTCTCTTATTTACTATCAGCTATCAGCTATTTCACGCCTGCAAAAGGCCTGAAAATCATCTTCTCGCAGATCCTGCACAAAAACGACGCCATCCCCTTGCCCAGCCCGATGTCTCTCAGCCGGCAGTAGACGTGAAGCGGGTTCAGGGACGGGACGGCTTAAGGGGTCACAATGTCTTCCAATAGAGCAAAGGCCGTGCCGATATGGGTTATTCGGCGCAAAAATTCAATAGCGTCAAATTTATGTTTTTATTTCATTTAGTTATATGCTTCACGAAGATGGTGATAAGATGTTGAAAAAGACGGAATTCAGTGAGGTGTGTAATATGTTTCCATTCCTCTTGGGTAATCCATTGCCACCGGTGGTAGAAGAGTACATAATGACGAGTCTCGGGGTGGAAGGAAAGGCGGAACAGCTGGACGGCTAGGCGGCTCGGAAGCTGGGAGGCTACAACTGAAAAGCAGGGAAATGACAAATGACAAAATCCCAATGCCAAATCAATGTCCAATGCCAAAATGGGTGAAAGGCCAGGCAACTGGTCGGAGCGAAGCGGAGATCCCCCAAACGGGATTCGGCCTTTGGCCTCACTAGAGACGCAGGGGGATTAGAGAAAAAAACTTCTTGCAGTTTAATCATTGTTTGCTCTGGGCCTCTGTGTGAGATAAGATTTTTTTAACGGTGGCTGAGGAATCAGGAGGTGGGCTTTTTTTCGAGGCCGAGGTGGTCCATCTTGTTGAAGAGGGTCTTATAGCTGATATCGAGCATCTTTGCCGCCTGTATTTCTTGATGAAATACCTTGTGAGCAGCGGAATATCCTGCCGTCTTTCCCTGAGTGGAAGTATCTCGATCTTGATAATATTCAATCGGTAGTAGATACCCACGGGCTCACGCCCGTGGCACTGAAGACTTAAAATCGAAGCTCAGTCGTATTTCCATAATGGGGGCATATCACAATATTCATCCTCTGACAATT
>CAZEGG010000334.1:0-3951 GCA_964511755.1 uncultured Desulfobacteraceae bacterium
TCATGTCGTAATCAAAAAAGAATACCACCACGGTTACGATAATTGTGGTGGCGAAGGACACATAGAGACTATGCCATAACGCATTCAGGGTGTAGGAAGTCGTGAAGTACCGGTGGAAGTTGGCCAGAGTGAAATTAGCGACGCTGACCACGCCGCCTTTGAAAAAACTCAGCCGCAGGATCGACGACAGGGGAAACAGCATGAAAAAGAACAGCAGCGCCGCAATCGACAGCGTCACGGCCGGCACAATGATACGCTCGATCTCCATGCGCACGGCCGGAACCTGATAGTCCTGGATCACGCTGCCTGCCGTATTCTGCTGCGCCATCTTTTTTCCCCGTCGCCTGTCGCTCCCGGATGAGCCGACAAATCTGGAGTTTCCTCAGATCAGCTTCCTGAACATCTCCGAATAAACGTGGAACGCATCCGGCGGGAGATACAGTTTGAGCGTATTCCCTCTTTTCAGGTGCACCTTTTCGAAATCTTTTTCCGGCACGTCCACCACCAGTTCCTCCTGCTCCACGATTACGGTCAGCCTCACCACAGCGCCCATGAAATTAATGGTTTCCACCCGGGCGTCCACCATATTGGCGGAGAGACATGCCTCGGCCGCTATCGTGATCCCCACCACTTCGATTTTTTCAGGCCGAATCGCCAGATACACCTCATTCCCGGTCACCCGGTCGAGGTTGGACACCTCAAATTCGAACCGGCCATAGCGAACAGAGCCTTTTTCGCGGATTCCGGCCAGAAAGTTGGAAGTGCCGACGAACTCGGCAATAAACGCCGTTTTCGGTTGTTTGTAAATCTCCCGGGGAGAGCCGATCTGACGAAATTCGCCGCTGCGCATGATGACCACGCGATCGGCCAATGCCAAGGCTTCTTCCTGGTCGTGAGTCACATAGATCATGGTGATGCCCAGTTCTTCCTGAAGCTTCTTGATGACCGTGCGCAACCGGACCCGAATCTTCGCGTCCAGCGCACTCAGGGGTTCATCCAGCAGCAGTACTTTGGGTTCGATCGCCAGAGCCCGACCCAACGCGACGCGCTGCTGCTGTCCGCCGCTGAGCTGCGATGGATAGTGCCCGGCCCATTCGGTCAACCCCACCAGACGCAGGATTTCCGTCACACGCTGGTCGATCAGGTCTCTGGGCATTTTGCGCATCTTCAACCCGAAGGCCACATTCTGGTGCACCGTCATGTTGGGAAAGAGCGCATAGGACTGAAACACGATCCCGAATTGGCGCTTTTGAGGGATGACATCGTTGATAATCTTACCGTCATAGATCACATGGCCGGAGGTCGGCTGCTCAAATCCGGTAATGATCCGCAGCAAAGTCGTTTTGCCGCAGCCGCTGGGCCCCAGAAAGCACACGAACTCACCCGGCTCGACAGTGAGGTTGGCGTCCTTGACCGCAACCAGATCGTCAAAGAGTTTGCTGATTTTCTCCAAAACGAGACGTTTGGACCGCGTTTCCACGGAATCTCCTTTCCGGTCTTCAGATTGAAACCAGGAACGCTTCGGCCGGCAACCGCATGACCGCAAAACTCAGCCCTGATCCACCATCAAGGTATCATCTTCCCGCTAAGACGGGATTTCGCAGAGCTCAAGCCGCGTTGCCTTCGCTCGCTCCTCCCGCACTAAACGGGATCTACGATGCGGCCCTCCCGCTTGGAACGGGATCTTCGACTTGCATCTGACACCTGCTGGTGATCAGGGATTTCGCCAAATCCCCCGGTGAAACTCATGATGCCGAAATCAGACGGTGGATTTGGGCTCAGGCCGATGACCGGACTATTGTCTTAGATGTGATGTATACACAACATTTTGACCAATAAATCAACTTCCAATTTGATTGGAATTTCAAGAGCGCGCCGCGGGTGGAGACCCTTTGCGTTTATGCGGGTTTCTTGAGGGATGTAATCGACTGCTTGTGATCCGAAAAGACTTCATGCACCCCCCGGAAAGAGGGGCCATGAAGTCTTTTTCCCGTGACGATGAGGTTGCCACAGATTATTTGGAAACCTGCTACTGCCCAAATTCCATTCGTGGATGGGCACTATTTCAGAAACAGGCTCTGCCAGAAGTCCAGAATCTTGCTGCGGTTGGCCGACTGCCAGGGAAAATCCATCGGTGCGAGATCGAGGGTGTCCAGGGCCGGCAGATCCGATGGCCCCGGGATACCGGGATATGACACACCGAGTTTAAATTTAGCATATTCCGTCATGGCGCTCTTGCTGATGGCCCAATCCAGGAACTTTTTGCCGGCCGCCGCGTTTTTAGCGCCTTTCAACAGCGCGTTTGCCTCGAGCTCATATCCCACGCCTTCTTCCGGAAACGCCAGTGCCACCGGAAAACCCTGTTTTTTCAGAGAAGAGTACACGTAGGCAAAGGAACATCCAATGGCGTATTCACCGGCCGCAGTCAGTTTAGCCGGCTTGGAGCCGCTCTTGATGTACTGGCCCATGTTTTTGTCCAGTTTCTTAAGAAAATCCCAGGCGTTGTTTTGTTCCACCGGCTTGTTCTTGTAGTCCGGGTCCAACAGCACCAGCAGGCTGGCAACCTGCAGGAACCCCGTGCCGGAGCTGGCCGGATTGGGCATGATCTCCAGACCCTTGTAGGCCGGATTGAGCAGGCTTTTCCAGCCCGTCGGCATCGGCAAATTCTTGTCTTTCAATACGCGGGTGTTGGCAACCAGCGCCGCGGCGTACAAGTCCATGGCCACCCAATTGCCGTCCGCATCCTTGAACCTGGCCGGGATCTTATCCCATCCGGCCGGTTTGTACGGTTCCAGCATCCCCATCGGCACGAACTCGGACATGTTGGTCACGGCCCAGCCCCAGATACAGTCTGCCTGCGGATTTGCGCGCTCAGCCAACATGCGGGCACCCAGCTCTCCGGTGGACAACCGGATTGCCTGGATGTCCAGATCCGGCAGATCTTTCTTGGCTTTCTTGAGGTATTGCACGACTTCCTCGTTCTCCAGGGACGTGTACACCACTACCGGGGTTTTGCCCCACGACAAGCCCACCCCCAGCGTCACCCCCATCACTGCAGCCAAACAGCAGAAAATAAAGCGTTTCATATACCCCCTCCTTTCACTAGTGGTTAAAACAACTCGAGAGTCCAAAATCCTTACAAGTGTTCGAAATCACTGAACCGCCAATTCCCCTCGTTGGCAAATTCCCCTGTCTTCCCACATCCGGCACGCTCATGCCGCGCTGCGTTGCGCCGGAGAATGCACTATCCTATATCCTGTAGATCGGTGATATTATGAAGCATCCGCCCTGCCGGCGCTCCAATGGAAGCGAGCCTCCAAACTGCAGTCTGTTGAGGACGCTTTCCCGTCTGGTTGGGAGATTTCTTTAACAATAGTGATTCCTTATAAAAGGTTATGGGGAGATGTAAGAGGTACGATTCTTCCCATAAAGATTCTCACGGATAGGATGAAAAGGCCCGATATTCGCTTCACTGATTGCAGGGCCTATTGTTACCTGTTCCGAATGGGAAAATCAAAGGAAATACTGTTATATTTTGGTTTGGGTTTTGTTAGAAAATGATTAGGAAGGATGACATCTCTCCCCTTTGCTGTGAAGCCCGGCAGCTGTCCGGGAGAATTCCGTCTCGCGCCCCGAAAGAAGCACGACAATGTAATCTGCAACCGCGGCATGCTCGCGTTTGTTTCGCGCCGCGTGAAGTCACCGACTGCGCGTCGGCAGGGAAGCCGGCTTCGCACGCATTGCGACAAGTGAGCCCGTCGTCACAAAGTCACCTTTTGCCAAGTGGGTTGCTACGGCCCCGCTGATCGAGGTCTTCTTATGGGCAGGAGACTCCAGTTTCAGAACAAGCGTTTCGCCCTTATCCACCACCTTGGCCACCCCAGGATAAAGGGACGCTCTTCACTAATTTAGTTGGCAATGTAGCTATCTGAAATTAAGGACTTAGAATAT
>CAZEGG010000335.1:0-3939 GCA_964511755.1 uncultured Desulfobacteraceae bacterium
CGCGGCCGTGGATGACATCGACTACACCGCAGCAGCAACCTTGCGCTCCCTCCACTCTCTCCTTAATGACCAGGGCACGAGGCTGGCATTTTCCGAAGTCTCGGATCATGTTTACGCGCAGCTCGAATGCTCGGGGATAACGGACCTGCTGGGTGAGGACGCCTTCTACGCCACGGTAGCTTCGGTGGTCCGGCACTACGAGGAGACCCAAGGACTGACCGCCCGACAGGAGTAAAGATAGGAGACGACGCAGATGAAAATCATGCTGGTTCACGCAGTGACCGTGTTTATGGGATTCTTCGCCATAATGAACCCCATAGCCAATGTTCCTATTTTCCTCGGCCTCACAGCCGACGACAACAAACAGACGGCAAAGACCGTTGCCCTTCGGTCGGTCACGTTGGCATTTCTGATCGTGACGATATTTTGTGTTTTCGGAAAGATGATCTTTGAGGTATTCGGCATCACGCTTCCCGCTTTCCGGATTACCGGTGGTCTGCTGGTCTTGCTGATCGGATTCCACATGCTGCAAGGCAACCTCTCAAGTGTTCATCAGCTCGACGAGGAAGGCAACCAGAAGTCCCGGGAAGCAAGGCTCGGGGTCGCGGTCTCTCCGTTGGCGATACCGATCCTTGCAGGTCCGGGCACCATCGTAACGGCAATGAGCTTCTCCGCGCAGGGAGGCCTTCCGGCCATACTGATCACCATCGCGGCATTTGCTGTTCTTTGTCTGATTACGTACGCGTTCTTTGTCTTTGGTGAGAAGTTCGTCACCTACATCGGGGCCGGTGCGTTGAGCACTATCACCCGCTTGATGGGACTGATCCTTGCGGTGATCGGGATGCAGATGGTGATTGAAGGGGTGCGCGGCGCCTTCACGCTTCTGGGCCACGTCGGGTAAAATGGTGCGGCATTCCTTCCACCGCCATCCTTGCGATTTCTGATATGCAAGAGCCATAGGGCCGATCTTACATCTAAACAGACAGCCGCTGATATATACCTACTCCACCCCATATTTTTTGTGCTATCATGGGCTTAGTCCAGATTTATTTAAAGCCCAAACGAGGTTCCGTATGAACAAGAGAGATTTTTTGAAGGGGAAAAAGCTATTAATTGTTGACGATGAGCCGGATATTCTGGATACCCTGGAAGACTTGCTTTTCATGTGTGAGGTTACCAAGGCTGGCAGTTTTGAGGAAGCCGAAGCGGCCATGGAAAAGAAACATTTTGATATGGCTGTCCTGGATATCATGGGAGTTAACGGATACCGGCTACTGGAACTCGCTAATAAAAAAGATATTCTTGCAGTTATGCTCACGGCCCATTCCCTTACGCCGGAAGATCTGATGAAGTCCTACCGGGAGGGGGCCGCATTTTATATTCCCAAGGATGCAATGACCGACATTGTCGTGTATCTCAATGACGTCCTGGAGGCCAAAGAACATAACAAGAGCACATGGTGGCGATGGGGTGATCGTTTCTCAAAATTCTTCAAGAAAAGATTCGGTTATGATTGGGAGAAGCAGTATCTGGAGTACAAGGATTTCTGGGAGCAATATTTCAAGAACAAAGAATAGATAAGGGCCGGTCCTATTCATACCGAAAACCTTTTCGATAAGGTTACGCAGGTAACCGATGTGGGGGCACGGTGGGAATCCGCACACCGCGCCCGAGGAAAGAAAGACGATTTCTACACCTATTCTCTTCAATTCGGCCAGAACCGTGTTCCCAATGGCTCCTATTCACCACATCAAGCTGTTTATTTTCTTATGACCGTCTCCAACTGCACGGAAAGAGGAGTGACACTTCCCCGGCGGGAGCCCGGGACACGATTTGCTGTGATTCTAATTCAGAAAGACTTTTTCCAGGCATTCGACAAGGAAACCTATTTCACCGTCAGTAATATTGAGGGGTGGGGAAATTCGAATGGTATGTCCGTGGCTGTCGTTGGCGATAACCCCCAATTCGAGCAGCCTTCTACAGAATTTCATGGCATTCCCGTGCTTCACTTCAATGCCGATGAACAATCCTTTCCCCCTGACCTCCTTAATGTCGTTGGATCGCGCAGCAAGTTTCATGAGATCCCTTTTAAGCTTTTTCCCTTGTTCATCCGCTGATTTTGCCAGCTCTTCCTCCTGGAGCACATTTAAGGCGGCAATCCCTGCCACACAAGCCAGCGGGTACCCGCCAAATGTCGAACCATCAGAGCCTATCTGAAAGGCCATGTCCATCAGTCTCGCGTTTGTAACAAATGCCGACAAAGGAATGAGGCCGCCTGACAAAGCCTTACCCAATATCAGACCATCCGGGACAATTCCTTCATGCTCAAAACAGAAATTTCTTCCCGTACGCCCCAGGCCGACCTGGATTTCATCAAACATGAGGAGCAAATTGTGATCATCGGCAATTTCGCGGAGTCCCTTTAGAAACCCTAAAGGAGGGATTCTCATCCCGCCTTCACCCTGAAGGGGTTCAACTAAAATTCCGCAGGTGTTCTTGTTTATCGCTGCCTTCACCGCATCCAGATTGCCAAATTCGACCGACACGAATCCGGGAGTCAGAGGGCCGAATCCATCGCGGTATTTCTGCTGTGTTGAAAAGGACACCACTGTAATCATACGGCCATGGAAATTATTATCGAAGACGATGAGCTCCTGCTTCCCGTCGGGGATGTTCTTTTCTTTCCAACCATAGTACCGCGCCATTTTAATGGCGGTTTCAACAGACTCAACCCCCCCGTTCTTCGGCATGACTTTGTTGCCGCTCGTGCCGAAACGAGGCCCCAGTTGCGGGATGAATTCAGCAGTCTTGGACAAAAACAGCGCCAAAGGATCCGTGTAGACAACATTTGAAATGACTGATGCGTAATTCCCGACAAGCGCGTTCACAACCGCATTGACGATTTTCGGGTGGTGATGGCCGGGGTTGGCGGCGGAATATGCCGCCAGGCAGTCCAGATATTTCCTCCCGTTGATATCGGTTAACCAACTTCCCTGTGCTGATCTCACAACCACCTTGAGTCGATCGTAATGATGGGCGCCGAATTTCTGTTCCAGTTCATAGACAGCATCATCGGCAAGGTTTGAAAAACCCAAAACAGGGGTGTTGAAGAGCTTGATAGGGGTATTTTGCATGGCAGACCCTCCTTGACTCTGCATAATATTGCTACATTTGTAGCAACATAATAGGCAGGGTTGCAGAATTCGTCAAGATATTTTTTTGATTTTGACACAAAGTCCCCTTTAGTATATAAATACAAAGAGATAACCTATGAAGAATTTTCCCTTTTTACGCCTGAATCAAGGCCCGCGCGGGTCTTGATTCATCCTCAGATCGATTAATCAGGGGGATATGGTATCTGTTGTTGTACAGATAGCAACTTGAAGGGAGATTATACGAATGGATGTCGCGGCAATATTAAGGGACTTTGCCTTTTCCAAATATGAATCATCATGCTATCTGGCTCTCCTCACAAAGCATCCTGCAAACGGCTCACAGCTGAGCAGGCTTTCAGGCATCGCCCGGTCGAGGATTTATGATGTTCTCCGGAGCCTTGCACACAAAAAGATTGTTTTTGAGATTGAGAAGGGGCTCTATGTGCCTTTGCCTTTCGAGGAATTGAAAAAGCGCCTTCGGGGTCAGTTCGAATCGAATCTGAAGCTTCTGGATGATCAGTTGAATTCCATGATAGATCAGACTCATTTCGAATATCTGCTCACGCTGAACGGTGTCGAGGAAGTCCTTTCCAAAGCAACGGATATTATCGATTCCGCCACACAGGAACTCTACCTGCGTCTGTTTCCGAATTCCTGGGAGCGGTTAAAGGACCATATCGAGAAGGCTGTTGGACGAGGAGTTGTTGTCCGGTTCATATCCATGGGCCTTATGGAACTGCATTATGATATACAGATTTTTCACCCTGATATGGACAATCTCAAA
>CAZEGG010000336.1:0-3913 GCA_964511755.1 uncultured Desulfobacteraceae bacterium
CGGTCCGGGAGGTGTCTGCAGAGCAAATAAAGGCCAGCGGCGCCACGAACCTCGCGGAGGCCATAAAGCTCCTGCCCGGGGTCCAGGTAAGGGTCGGGCCAAGGGGAGAGTCGTTCATAGACCTCCGGGGATTCCGGCCCAGGCACGTCCTGCTGCTCCTGGACGGCATTCCCTTCAATTCCACCTTTGACGGACAGTTTAATGCTGCGACTGTTCCCGTGGAAAATATCGCGAAGATAAAGGTTTCTTACGGCACCCACTCGGTCCTCTACGACCAGGGGGGCCTGGGCGGTGTGATCAATATCATCACAAAGAAGGGGACTCAAGGCCTTCATGCGCAGGCAACGGGGCAGGCAGACAGTGGAAGCACGGTCCTCGGACGCGGCGACATCTCCGGCGGCAAGGACGGGATGGATTTTTTCCTGAGCGGCAGCAGCCTGCGGAGTAATGGGTGGCGGCTGTCCCATGATTTCAGTCCCACATCCGAGGAGGATGGCGGGCTCAGGGAAAACAGCGACAGGAGGCAGGACAACCTGTTCGCCAATATGGGATTTGCCCCAAACGATCGAAGCAGCGTGGGCGCGGTCTTCAATTATTCCGGCGGCGCATATGGGATACCCCCAAGTGTGATTAACGACAAGACCGACCCCTTTGCCCAGACCTCCAAGTATGATCGAATCGATCGGTATAATAAGGCCTCGTTTCAGCTGTCGGGGAGTTATGACCTGCCGGGACCGGTGGAACTCCGTTCCTGGGTCTATGTGAACAGGATGTCCCAGGTGGAGAACCAGTATGACGATTCGTCATACACGACACAGGTCAGCAAGGGGTCCTACCATGAGAACACGGAAAATACGATCAAGGGCCTAACGGTACAAGCGAACGTGGACCTGAAATCAGCCGGGATTTTTACGGTGGGGGTCAACGGCCGCAGAGATGATTGGGATGTTGGAGGCTGGACGGCTGTCAAAAACAATTCTTTTGAGTCGCTTGACCAGCAAAATGATGTGGAGTATTATTCCGCCGCCCTGCAATACGAGGTATCTCCTTTGCAAAAAACCGGCCTCGTGCTAGGCTACAGCTACCACTGGTTCAAGAAGGACGAAGGCGAGAATGATTCCCGTCCGAGCTTCATGGTGGGAGCCCACTACGATCCCCTCCAGGGAACGAGGATCAGGGCCTCGGCTGCGCGGACGATTCGTTTCCCTTCGGTCCAGCAGCTGTATGACCCGCAAAGCGGTAATCTGAATCTGACGACCGAGAAATCCAACAACTACGAGGTCGGGGTAGATCAGGATTTGCCCTTCAAGTCCAAGGTGAGCCTGACGGGATTTCAGAGTAATATAAAGGATTACATCGAAAAGGATGATGCCACGAACCTGTATGAAAACAACCAGAAATACCGTTTCAAAGGGGTTGAGGTAAGCCTTGAAAACCGCCTGATCGACGCCCTTTACCTGAAGGTGGGCTATACGTACATGGAAACCAAAGACCTTTCGGCCGGGACGGAGGTGGACCAGCTCCAGTACCGTCCGCGAGACAAGGTCACCTTTGCGGTTCAGTATCGCCTTCCCTTTAATCTTTCCGTGTACGCTGATATGCTCTACCTGGGGAAACAATACTACTACTCGAAAAAATCGCCGCTGATGAAACGGCAGCTGGACGATTTCGCCGTGTTCGACCTGAAACTGGAGCAGGCCCTGTGGCATGATCGAGTGAGCGTGTATGTGGGTGCCAACAACCTGTTCGACGCAACCTACGAGGAAAGCTACGGAATCCCTCAGGCCGGGCGGACTGTTTACGGCGGAGTCACGGTCCGTTTCTGATATTCGAGGCCTGAGACCGGTAAATTGTGTCCCTGATCCTGAATTCCAGCCCATCAGGGGAACGATGCCTTCGGCCGGTAGAGAAATGCGTGATCATTGAATGCGATTCTTCAGATAAGAAATTTTTCGTATACCTATCCGGGTCAGTCGGCCAGGGCGCTGAACGAAATATCCCTGGATATTTGTCCGGGAGAGTGTTTGTGCGTCACCGGGCCTTCCGGAAGCGGGAAGACAACCCTCGTCCTGGCGATCCAGGGCCTCTTGAAGCGGGGAGAGGTCTTCGGGAAGATCGTTTACGCGGAGACGGATAGAGGGAGGTCCGTGGGGCTGGTTTTCCAGGACCCGGAAGCCCAGATCCTCTGCAGCACGGTGGAGGATGAAGTGGCCTTCGGTCCCCAGAATCTCCACCTGCCTGGTCTGGAAGTCCGGGAAAGGGTGAAGAGCGCTCTCGATTCCGTGGGTCTCAAAGGCTATGAAAAGCGGGCCGTCGAAGAGATGTCCGCGGGGGAAAAAAGAAGGCTTGCCGTTGCGTCGGTGCTGTCCCTGGAGCCGGCCGTGATGCTGTTCGACGAACCCTCGGCCCAGCTCGACAGACCCGGAAGAGAAAAACTGCTTGAAATCCTGGAGACCCTGAAAGACCGCGGTCATGCTCTCATCATTGCGGATCATGAAATCAGTCTTTACGGGTCCGTAGCCGACAGATTTTATTTCATGGACGGCGGGCGCATTGTGGGCCTGGATCGGGAATCCGCCCTTGCCTCCGTGAAGTCTCCCACAGATGATCTGTGTGGCTCGAGCCCGCCTTCAAAGGGTCCCTCGTCCCTCTGCGTGGAGATCAGAGGTGTGGGTATTGCGGGAACGACCGGGATTCCCCTGCTCAGCGGCCTCGACATGGAAGTGAGGCAGGGAGAGTTCGCGGTGGTTCTCGGTCGGAACGGCTCCGGAAAAACCACACTCCTCAAGTGTATTGCGGGCCTGATCACCCCGGATTCGGGCTTCGTGCGGGTGGCCGGCGTCTCCAATCCGGGAGTCGGCGATCTGGTGGGGAAGGTGGGGATGCTCCTGGAAAATCCGTCGAGACAGCTTTTTGAAGAAAGCGTTCAAAAAGAAACGGCTTTTTCTTTGAAGAGAATGCACCTGACCGAGGAGGAGGTTCATATGCGGGTGCGGGAAGCACTGGATCTCTGCGGTCTGGCGCATCTGGAGGACCGCTCTCCTCTGACGCTCAGCTACGGGGAACAACACCGGCTCGCCATGGCGTCGGTGATGGCGTCGAGGCCCGAGATTCTTCTCCTGGACGATCCGTTCGCGGGACTGGACTATCCCCGGCGTGAAGGGCTGTTGAAAATTCTCGAGGAGTTCTGCACGCGTCACGGCAGTTCCATGATAGTGACATCTCACGATCCCGGATCGTGGAAAGGGTGCAGGGTGGATCGAAAGTGGATCCTGGATCACGGAAGGGTGACCTGCGCGTGATGGGAGGGGTATGAATCGTTTGACCGGTCATGCCTTTCAATTCAGGTCGTCTGATTCAGTCGTGCATCGACTGGGCGCCGGGTGGAAACTGGCGCTGGCAAGCCTCATGGGCGTGGCCGCCATTGCCGTCAGATGGCCGGCGGCACTGGGGGGACTGCTGCTTCTGAACCTGGTCTTCTATTTCGCTGCCGGCCTGAAATGGCGTGATCTGTGGCGGGATACGCGGTGGTTTCTGCTTCAACTAGTGATAGTGACCGGTCTTTACGTGCTCAGGTACGGGGTCCAGGAGGGATTGCGGCCCGGAGTCCAGGTGGGTACCAAGGTACTGTTGTTTTTCTTGCCCGGGGCCATCTTCTTCCGAACCACTACGGGCAGCCGCATGACCGAGAGCCTCCGAAGGATCCTCCCGGTACGCACGGCCTTTGTGATTTCAACCAGCCTGCGCTTCGTGCCTCTGTTTGCGCGGGAACTGGGTGAGATCGGCAGGATACAGCGCCTCAGGGGGGCGAGGATCGGCCCACGACAGCTTGTGAACCCGCGCAACTGGAACGATGCGCTCCAGAGCATTTTCATACCGCTCATGGTACGGGTGTTGAAGACGGCTGAGGATG
>CAZEGG010000337.1:0-3913 GCA_964511755.1 uncultured Desulfobacteraceae bacterium
CCGAATTGAGCCCGCTGTTATGGGCAAGGAACGGGGGCAGTCCCGACACATGGGGATTGACCAAGCGGTCGATCGTCCTTTCGGAGATATCTCCTATCTCGGCAAGTGCGATGCCCAGGTAATCCATGATAAAGGCCAAATTTTCCCCATGGAAATTACCCCCCGAGATGACCTCTTCCGCGTCAGCGAACACCAGCGGGTTGTCCGTTGCCGAATTGATCTCCACCTGCAGAACCTTCTGCGCGTAGTCAATGGTGTCCAGTATGGGACCATACACCTGCGGGATGCACCGGAGGGTATACGCATCCTGTACTTTTTCACAGTTCTTGTGCGACGCGATAATGTCGCTCTCAGCAACAAGCTTCAGGATGTTCGCCGCGCAGCGCAATTGCCCGGGATGGGGGCGAACCGCATGAATTTTCTCGTCGAAGGCCTTTGAAGTCCCTTTCAGGGCCTCCAGGCTCATGGCGCCGGCGATCTGAGCGTTCTTCATAAGGAGGGATGCCTCCGTGGTGACCAGGCACCCCAGTGCCGCCATGACCTGCGTGCCGTTTATCAGCGCGAGGCCTTCTTTGGCCTGCAGGTTGAGAGGTTCGATGCCGGCCTCTTCGAGGACCGGCATCGAAGGGACACGGACACCCCGCACGAGGCATTCCCCTTCGCCCGTCAGCACCAGTCCCAGGTGTGCGAGGGGGGAGAGGTCCCCACTCGCACCCACGGATCCCTGGGCGGGAATGTACGGATAGATCTGTTTGTTGAGCAGTGCGAGCAAGGTCTCAATCAGGCGGATCCTGACTCCGGAAAAACCCTTTGCAAGGGCATTGGCGCGAAGAAGGATGATTCCCCGCACCACGTCCTGGGGAAAGGGCGGGCCGACATTGGTCGCATGGCTCCTGAGAAGATTGTGCTGGAGTTTTTCAACGTCTTCAACCGGTATGCGCTGGTTCACCAGTTCGCCGACGCCGGTATTGATGCCATAGACCGTGCGGCCCTCTTTCAGTATCTTTTGCACAAACGCCCTGGATTTCTTTATCCCCGCCTTCGCGGTCTCATCCAGGGCCGTCTTTGCTCCTTCGCGGCAGACCCGTGTAACATCTTCTATGCCCAGGGAGTCTCCATCAATGTATAGCATCTCATTTCTCCTCATGACCGCCGCAATCTATTTCATTGGCGCCGGAATTGGGAAACCGGGGCCCACTCGCAGGTGTCGATGTCCGGACGAAGTGAGGACAAAAACATTTATAGACTGAAAGCAGGAGCAGAGACTTAAGGATAGATTCAATCGAAGAGAAAATCCACTCTTTTCAGGATTCCGGCTCCGCGAAAATATCCTCATTGAGCGAGGGAAGCAGGCCGACTTCGCTGCCGGCCCGGAGGAGTTCCCGGATCGCCTGCCTTCCTTCCATTCCCAGGTCCCTGCTGAAATCGTTCACATAGAGTCTGATATGTTCCTGGATTACGCCCGCCTCCATTTCCTGTGCGTGAGCGCGAATATACTCCTGGAGCCGGGAAGGATTTTCCCACGCGAATGTCAGGCTTCGGCGGATCAAGGAACTGATTTCTCCCGCAGCCGTTTCAGCCAGGTTCCGTCGGATCGCAATCCCGCCCAAGGGGATGGGAAGGGATGTTTTCCGCTCCCACCACTCGCCCAGGTCAAGGAGACAGGTGAGGCCGTAGTTCTGAAAGGTGAACCTGCCTTCATGAATAATGACCCCATACACACAATCTCCTTTTTGCACGGCCGGCATGATGGCGTCAAAGGGTATGGGAAGGACCCGGGGACATTTTCCCAGGAACAGCGAGAGGAGGAGGTGAGCGGTGGTTAGTGTTCCGGGAACCGCCACGGCCGACTCCGCCATGGTTTCGATTTTTGCGCCGGGGCGGGCCACAATGAGCGGACCGCAGCCCCTGCCGAGGGCGCCGCCGCTCGACAGCAGGGCGTAATCCTTGAGGCAGTGGGCCAGCGCGGCAATGGATATCTTCGTCACATCAAGACGTTTTTCCGCGCAGAACCGGTTCAGGGTCTCCACATCTTCCAGCTGCACGGCAAAGGTGAAATCGCCCGGGTCAATCATATTGTTCGCCAGGGCGCCGAAGATGAAGGTGTCGTTGGGGCAGGGAGAATAGCCGAGAGAAATGTTCATCAGATAATTCCTTTTTCGATAATGGTGAGAACGCCTTTTTGGGCGTTTTCAACGGCCTGGTCAAGTTTCCAGGAGCGCCTGTCCGTCTTCCCCACCATATTGCTTATGGCACGCAATTCCACCATGGAAACCCGGTAATACCTGCAAAGGGCGGCTGCCGCGAATCCTTCCATGTTCTCCACGATAGCCCCGTATCCGGCCCGGTACAAGAGCGCGGTTTCAGCCCGTGATGTTACAGTGGCAACGGTAAGAAAGGGGCCTTTGAAGACCTTGGTCTTCTGCTCATCTCCTTCCTTCAGGAGGACATGGTGGGCCTGTCCCGCGAGGATTTGATCCAGCGCGATGCGGTTTTCCAGAAAGTCGAGAGGGTGAGGAAGGCCCGGTGCTGCCCTGTCTTCCGCTCCGAGCTGGCCGTGAATTTCCTCGGTGGCCAGGGCAATGTCCCCCACAGACAGACCGGATCCTTCAAAACCTCCTCCGCTCCCGCTCACTATCAGTGCCTCAGGGACGTGCCTGCTGAACACCGCACCCAGGGCGCCGGCCATGTTCACAGGACCCGGTCCTGTCACCAGGCAAGACACGCGCCTGCCGCAGATCCGCCCGGTCAGGAGTCTCACATGCCCGGCAGGGACGATTTTTCTCCCGGACAAGCGATCACTGATAAGGGAGAGTTCGGCAGGGACGGCGGCTGCTATGAGCAGGGAAGGACGGGAGGTCATGTCGATGCCTCCCGGTTCTCCATTCCCCGACGCAGGAGTGCCACTATTTCTCCGGCCCAGGCATTGGTCTTTTCAGGGTCCGCCTCCTGTAATCCAAGCCCGGCGTCCAGATGTTCAAGCATATGAGCCTGGAGAAAGCGATCCAGGACCGCATCCAGCAGAAACGCGGTGTGGGCGACATTAAGAGCCGGGTCCACCTCCCCGCGCCTGATTCCCGTTTTAATGAGGTCGGAGAGAAACTCAAAGGACTCCTTCCTCAATGAAGAGAGCATCCTGGAGCAGAATCCCAGGTTGCCTTCAAACTGGATTTTCGCATAAAGGGTATAGATTTTCGGGTGCTTGCGCACAAACTGCACGCCCGAGGTAAGGATGGTTTCCAGCCGGTGAAAAAAATTCTCATCCGCTGTTTCCTTGCGGACGCTCTTGAGATGATCCTTTACGATTTCAACTGACCGCGAGAACACAAAACTGAAAAGGCCCTGTTTGTCCCCGAAATACTGGAAAATGGATCCCTTGGCTATGCCCAGGTTTTCCACCATGGCATTGATGCTTGCCTTCGCATATCCCCTGGCCGCAAACTCGCGAACGGCTTCCCGGAAAATCTTCGATTTCTTCTTCTGATCCAGTTTGTCAAATGTTTTCAGGGCCATATTCTCTCGCCTCATCGAGGGCCTTTTCAATTTCTTTCGGGTCCACATCCGAGAGGACCTCAACCTCTCCTATCTGTTTCGGGAGCACGAAGGGAACCCGGCCCGCGCGCTTTTTTTTATCGAGTTCCATCGCGTCCAGCACCGCCTCGTTCGTAACGGCTTTCCAGTGGTTTTCGGGAAAAAACCTGGTGATGACGTTCTCGACCCTCCCGAAGGATTCGGGGGAAAGAATTCCCCGTTTCCTTGAAATGAGCGATGCGGTCAGGATACCTACGGCGACCGATTCCCCGTGGCGAAGCAGCTTGTACCCGGTTGCACTTTCCAGTGCGTGTCCCACCGTATGCCCCAGGTTGAGAGCCATGCGCGGACCTTCCTCCCTTTCGTCCTTTTCAACGATGGC
>CAZEGG010000338.1:0-3910 GCA_964511755.1 uncultured Desulfobacteraceae bacterium
TTACGCTCATCGGCAGGTACACACCAAAGTCTGTCGTAAGAGGAGTTCAGCTTTCTACGGGGGTCTTGCTGATGGCTTCCGGCGTTAAATTCATTCTGGGCGCCTCAAGTTTTCAGACCATGCGGCATGCCGCCGAGCCTTACCTCGCAGTTCAGGCGATCGGGCCTATTCCTATTGGAATCATTATCGGTGTGGCAGGTGCAGCGCTTACGCTCTTGCTGCTCGAAAACAGACGGCTGCCGGCCGGACTTCTCGTCGTGCTCAGCGGCCTGCTGGTCGGGGCGGTATTCGGTACACATGAAGGGTTCGACAAGCTGCGACTGGGCATCTATATGCCTCGACTGATGCCTTTCGGGGTCCCCTCCCAAAAGGCGCTGACCATGGCCTTACTCCTCCTGGTGCTCCCGCAGATACCCATGACTCTCGGAAACGCTGTGATCGCATACTCCGATCTATCCAAGGAGTACTTCGGCGAAGCATCGCGCAAGGTGACCTACCGCAGCGTGTGCATCAGCATGGCCTTGGCCAATTTCGCGAGTTTTCTGGTGGGAGGGATGCCTATTTGCCATGGAGCAGGAGGGCTGGCCGCCCATTACAGGTTCGGAGCGCGCTCCCCAGGCTCGAACCTGATTATTGGTTCTATCTTTATCGTCTTGGCGCTTCTGTTAGGGAATTACATTCTCTCAGTCTTCTATCTCCTTCCCATGTCTATCCTGGGGGTGCTGCTCCTCTTTGCAGGAAGTCAACTCGCCATGACCATCATGGACCTCGGAGACCGCAAGGATCTGTTCGTCGCTTTGGTAATCCTCGGTATCACTCTCGCTTCGAACCTGGCCGTGGGTTTTGTCGCCGGCATTGTCATTGCCTACGCGTTGAGGTCCGAGAAACTGAACGTGTAGAAACATGCTGTTGCCTCCAGAAGCTATGAGGAAATTAATTCAGGTAAGCCATTTGCATGTCAGCAAACTGGGGCAAAATGTTAAGCTTTTGAGCCTGAGACCCTGAGATTCCTTTTTCTTCTACTGCCATCTTCTGAACGGAAACGACATAAACCTTCTATAGAGTCAAGGTGCGTTTTGCGCAAGATTGCAGGGGAAGGCCAACTAAAGCACTGAACCTTGTTCCCTATCAGGAGGCTGAAAAAAGGGAAGGCAAGGCATGGCCTGTGGTCTCTTGACAGGAGGCATGTCAGACCAAAGAGGTGGCGAAGAGCATATAAGCGAAGGGATGCACAAATCTTTGACCTCCACAGTGTCTGGGGGTGCATTCTCTTCCCTATTTTGTTGCGCCTGCCATCGCTCGGGCTACGGAGAGGAGATTTTTCGACCAGTCGGTGGCTAGCGGATCGGCAACCACGATCCGTCCACCAATGTGCTGCGCGATGGTTCGCGCGCTTTGAGTCGAAAATTGTGGTTCTACGAAGACCACCTTGATCCCTCTTGCCCGAGCAAACCCAATCAGTGTTTGCAACTCCTGAGCATGGGGTTCATTCCCTGCCAGCTCTATGGGAATCTGCTGCAGGCCGTATGTTGCCGCAAAATAGCCCCAGGCGGGGTGGAAGACGATGAACGGTTTCCGTTCGACAGATTTCGATTCCCAAAAAATGTTGCCGATTTTCACATCCAGTTCAGCCAGTTCGGAGATGAAATGCAGGTAGTTGGCTTCATAGAGCTCTTTGTGGTCCGGGTCGACTTGCATCAAGGCCGCCAGGATATTGCGGGCTTGAATCATGACCAGCGGAGGTGAGAGCCAGACATGAGGATCTTTCACACCTTCATGAGAGACTTTCCGGGGCCGGCTCACCTCGAAAGCGCCCGTCTTCCGGTTCATCTCGATCGGCAGTTCCTGAGCCATGGCCAGTTTCGCAATGCCGGCTTCGGTATGCACTATGAGCAGCTTAGGATTGGCCGCCATAAACCTTCTCAGCCATGCGCTTTCAAAAGGCACACCAATGGCAAAATAGATTCTGGACGCTGCCAGCGCTATCATCTGCTGAGGCTTCGGTTCATAGTCGGCGGGCTCGGCGCCGGGTCGTAACATTACGGTCACCTGAACCTGGCTGCCGCCGATCTGTTCCACGAAATATGCCTGAGGAAGGATGCTTACCGTCAGCTGTAAGCGGTTATCAGCATGAACTGAATGAACGGTTCCAAAACAGCCCAGCACAACCAGAACACCAACCAAGACCCACCAGGTTTGTCTCATTATCATGATTGCCTCCCGTGTTCGTTTCAGCCGTTCCTGTCAGACGCTATACTCATGACTTAAGCCAAAAGGAAAGACCAAGCCGGTACTGACAGCGAGTCGGAAAATTTGTCGAGCATCAGCCAGTTTATCATTTCGGTGTATAAGTGAAAAACGTTATCATTACTTCGGTTATCAATACCGCCTGTAGAATCGGGATAGGGAAAGGCCTGGTTCCAGAGTAGGTACTCGCTGCTTTTCACCGCCTTTGTGGGATTGGATCTTTTTCAGTCAGCATTTACGAAGTGGTGCCTGACGGAAGAGATCCTCGCAAAACTTGGCATTACGGAGAAAGCTTATCACAACGCTGCAGGTACCGGGAACGAAGAATAAGGACACAGAGTCGGGTGAAGGGGAGTTGTTATGACTCCACATAATGATTGTATTGCAGATGCGGGTCCTATTCTGCAGGGCCCCTGATGAAATTCATTCCCACATTATTTGGGTTTGGTAAATCGGTAAGCTTATTGTTTATCTGTAGGAAGGCAACAGCTCCAAATTTTTTGGATATCCGATAACCCCTTCCCCGCGTTCATGCGGGGAATCTCTTCTGAAGGTCCTATCTCTTCCGCCGTGCATACAACTGAATTCGTGATCGAGGAATGCCGCATCAACTTTGACAGCCGGGGAAAAGAGCTGGGTTCAACTCATACACCGGAGCCTTCTGCTGTGCGGCCTCCGGGAGGTAGCTCAAACTGGGGCTGAGTATGCCGCCACCCTTGAGTTCCGCTATCAGCGAATCCACTCTTTCTTCCAGGCGGAGTGCCTTGCATGCCTCTTTTACCTGGAACGCTGTAATGCGGTTCCCTTTCGCATATTCTCCCAGCTTTCTCACCAGTCGGGGTATCTGCTCCCATGCGGGCTCACCCATCTCCCTCAGCGTTTCCGCCACTGCCTTTTCAGGTTTCCACGTGCCGCACCGGGCTGCCTTACTCACCAAACACCTGACAACATTGGGCAGCTCATATACCTCCCCGGCAACGGGTACAAGGACCCGATCTTCCCATTCCATGCTCTTGGAAGTCCTTACAGGCAGCATTATTCTCCAGTCATACCCCAGGAGCAACACTTCTTCGATATCATCTTCAGCATCGATGAGTTTTTCAATCTCCTCATAGGATATCCGGCCTTTCTTCACGGCGTGGCCCAGAATCCGCGCAAGTGACCCGGCGTAATCTTCCAGAAAACTGCTCAAGGCTTTTTCAACCTGCTTCTGTTCGTCCATAACTTATTCGGGGAGAAAAGACAGCAATTGATTAGGATAACCAGTTCATATCTTAGCAGATTGGGGCAAAATGTTAACCTGTCAGCCTGGGCATCCTGAAATCCTCATTCTTGTAAGCCCCTCTCTCTTCCATTTGATGATCTCATACTAAACTCCTCAGGAGGCATGAACGGAACAATATAATATCAGAAAGGGGCAAAGAGAATGTCAGATCGGATTAGGCATACGCAGCAAAAGAGGAGAGCCCCGCTTTAGTCCCCATAGAAAAGAAAGGACATCCGACCTCGGAGAGACTGCTGCCTAGGAAATACAGCGCCTTATAGAGAGGTTTCTTTGTTTTCTCCGTCAAGCGCGGAACTCAACAAGTATCTTAAGGGTTGAGTGGCCTATCAAAAGTGGCGCTGAGGACCACGGGCGTGAGCCCGTGGGTGAAAGCGTCCA
>CAZEGG010000339.1:0-3889 GCA_964511755.1 uncultured Desulfobacteraceae bacterium
CCTTTTTGATGATACGAGACGAGGTCCGATTCCATGAAGACAGTGCAGCGTTCCGCGAGCTTGACGGGTGCCTTGGATGACAGTGCGATCTCCTGAAATTCACCGACGATATTGATGCCGTACTTCCCTGCCAGTTCATGCAGAAAACTCCCTGTGCCCGCGGCGCATACCTTGTTCATATCAAAATCCAGCGGGTATGCGTTCGAAATGGAAATGTATTTGGAATCCTGACCGCCGATCTCGAAGATGGTATCTATATCGGGCGCAATCTCCACGGCGCCCCTTGCATGGGCGGTTATCTCGTCAATGATGAGATCAACATCCAGGAAGTCCCCCACCACGTTCCTTCCGGACCCGGTGGTAGCGGTTCCTACAATCTCAATCTTCTTGCCGACCTCATCACGGATGGTTCGCAACAACCGCTGGGTCACTTCAATGGGTTTTCCCTGGG
Source organism: uncultured Desulfobacteraceae bacterium (assembly GCA_964511755.1). Taxonomy (GTDB): domain Bacteria; phylum Desulfobacterota; class DSM-4660; order Desulfatiglandales; family Desulfatiglandaceae; genus B46-G9. The sequence goes on from CAZEGG010000339.1 coordinate 452, forward strand.
TCGGCACATAACTCTTATGGAGGATCTCCCGCTCGTTGTCGATCAGGGCATACTTGGTGGTCGTGGACCCAATATCGATCCCCAGGTACACCCTGGTTTCTTTTTTCAACGGCTTTTTCCTGACTTCATTTGTCTCAGGAAAACTGGTCCTTTTAAGCGCAAGCTTTGAAGTCCGGGGAGCGGCGATCTCCATCTGCGAGCCCATGGTCTCCAGGATTTCGAGAGATACTTTGTCTTCCCTTTTCAAGGCAAGGGCCTGCATTGCCACCCCGAGCGCACCCAGCGATGTATTGTGAGGGGGAACAATCAGGTTGGGAAAATAGTCCCTGAATGCCTTTACCTGCAGGCGATTCAATGACAGGCCCCCGATGAAGAGAATGGGCTCCTCAAGTACCCGCTTGCACACGATGGTGCTCATGTAGTTCCTGGCGTTCCCAATGTGGAGCCCGTAGATGATGTCCTCGAGTGTCTCCCCTTTGTTCTGCAGATGAATCATGTCCGATTTTGTAAAGACGGTGCATCTGCACGCCACATTTGCGGGCTTCCTGCTTTTGGTGCCAAGATCGATAAAATCGGCAAGGATGGTATCAATTCCTTCCTGGGATATATCGGTCTTCTGCGAGTACAAGGAGGTGGCGAGCCGCTGAGCCTGCTGATCGATAAATGACCCCGTGCCCGACGCACAGGGTCCGTTGGTATTGAAGTAGGAGAGCTTCCACCCGTCTCCTCTGTCAGGGGATCCGTCGCCTTCCTGGTCGATCTGGAAGAGCGCCGTGTCCTGTCCGCCCATGCTGATAATCGTTCTCACACCGGGCTCAACGAAACGCGCACCCAGGACCTCGCTGATAGTCTCGAATTCGTAAAAAGTTCCCAGCTGTTCACTCAGCTTCTTCCCGTGGTTGCCGGTGAAGGAAACAGACTTGATTTTTTCCGCCCCGAATTTCTCATTGAGAAAGCGAATCAAATCGCAGACCCTCTCTTCCACCTTTCCCAGGTGTCGCTCGTAGGGCGATTCGTACACAATTTCTCTTGCTTCGGTAAGGACGATGCAATTCAGACTGACAGATCCGGAATCTATACCCACATAGAGTTGTTCAGCCATTTTCCTGTCCCTCCTAATCGCGCTCTACACGGATGGTCTTCTCTCACGAATCTCACGCCCATTCCGGTGATCCATAATCTCCATTATCCTTCCCGATCATTCCCTGTCAAGGGGAATGGTTTCCCTTTGCGCCTTACGCCCCACGCTTCACGCCTTACGCCCTACGCCTCATCAATGCGCTTCTCCCCAGTTCTTCCCGTACCCCATGTCCACTTTCAATGGGACGCGGAGAGGATAGACGCCTTCCATTTCTTTTCGAACCATGGGGATGAGCCTGTCGAGTTCCGGTTCCGGAACCTCAAATACCAATTCGTCATGCACCTGGAGAAGCATTCGGGACGCGAAGTCATTCTCCTTGAGGCGCTCCGCTATCCGTATCATGGCAAGCTTGATCAAATCGGCAGCGGTACCCTGGATAGGGGTGTTTATCGCCATCCGTTCCGACTCGCTCTGGATTACCCGGTTCTTGTGCAGGATATCAGGGAGGTACCTGCGTCTGTTCAGCAGGGTGGTAACGTAGCCTTTTTCCCGTGCCATGCGGATCATCTCTTCTTTGAATTGACCGACACCCTGATACTTCCTGTAATACGCCTCGATATATGCCTTTGCCTCCCGGGATGGTATACCGGCCTCCTCGCTCAATTTCTGGGGGCCCATGCCGTAGATGATTCCGAAGTTGATGGCCTTGGCGATCCTGCGCATGTCCGGTGTCACCCGATCCCGGTCAACCCCGAGGATGTCCGCTGCCGTGATCGCATGAACGTCGTCACCCCGCTCAAATGCCTTGGTAAATGCCTCGTCTTTCGAGTAATGGGCGAGAACCCTCAATTCAACCTGGCTGTAGTCGGCAGACAAAAGCACGCACCCCTTTTCCGCCACAAATCCTTTTCGTATCTCTCTTCCTTCGACCCCCCGCACCGGGATATTCTGCAGATTCGGATTGCTGCTGCTCAATCGTCCTGTCGCAGCCACCGTCTGGTTGAAAGAAGTGTGAACCCGTCCGGTCCGTGGATCGATCATCCTGACCAGTGCATCCAGGTATGTTGATTTGAGCTTGGCGAGTGTCCGGTATCTCAATATCAGTTCAGGCGTCCTCTGCGGGAAAGCGGTCAGTTTTTTCAGGACCTTTACGTCGGTTGAAAAAGATTTTGTTTTAGTTGTCTTACCCTGAGCCGGAAGCTTCAGCTTTTCAAACAGCACGTAGCTCAGCTGCTTCGGGGACTGGATATTGAATTCCATCCCGGCCTCGGCATAGATTTCCTTTTCGATAACCCCCAATTGTTTCTCAAAGCCGGCAGACATGGATTCAAAAAAATCCTTGTCGATCCTGATCCCGGTGAGTTCCATATCCATAAGAACAGGGAGCAGGCGCATCTCAAGATTATAGAACAGATCTTCGTTCTCGTCCTTTCGCAGTTGCTGCTCGAGCCGATGCATCAGCCGCAGGGTGATGTCTGCATCTTCACAGGAGTAGTCCCTGGCCTGCTCCAGAGGGACTTCTGAAAAATTGCGTGCATTCCTCCCGTTGCCCACCACATCTCCGTATGCGATCATTTTGTGATTCAGGTAATGCTGGGCCAGGTAATCCAGATTGTGCTGCCTGAGCCCCGGATTGATTACATACGAGGCGATCATGGTATCGAAATGGATACCCTTCAGATCCACCCCGTGCAGTTTGAGGACTTCCGCGTCATACTTGATGTTCTGCCCCACCTTCTTGATCTCGTCATCCTCCAGCACTTCCCGCAGAGTATCGAGACACGTTCCAAGGTCAACCTGCTTGTCAACGCCGGGGTACAGATGGCCGACCGGCACATAAAAGGCCGCCTCTTCTTCCAGAGAAAAGGAAAGGCCCACAAGTCCGGCTTCCATTGGATTCTTGCTCGTGGTTTCCGTATCCACTGACACCAGGCCCTTTTTCCTGATCTCGCTGACAAGGGATACGACGTCTTCCAGGCACAGGCAGAGCCGGTAGTGGGTCTCTTCGTCCTGTCTGGAAGCAAACTGCTCCCAGAGCCCTTTGAATTCCAGCTCATGAAACACCGTGGCCAGTTCCTTTTTCCTGGGGGAACCCGCCCGGAGGTTCTCCACACCGTCGACCTCCAAAGGTACAAAGCGGTCTATGGTGACGAGCCGGCGGCTCAGATATGCCATTTCCCGGAACTTCGTCAGATTCTCCTGCAGTTTTTTCCCAGCTACCTCGTTCACATGGTCCATCACCGCTTCCAGGGAACCGTAGGTCTTGATGAGTTTAAGAGCGGTCTTCTCTCCCACCCCGGGAATTCCCGGCACGTTGTCCGAGGCATCACCCGACAGACCCATAACATCAATCATCT
>CAZEGG010000340.1:0-3859 GCA_964511755.1 uncultured Desulfobacteraceae bacterium
CGGCCCTACGTGATGCAGCCCACGAAGACCCGGATCGTGGAGATCTGTGAATTTGTCCGGAAGATGGGGTACAAACGCCTGGGACTTGCCTTCTGCATCGGGCTCCAACAGGAGGCGGGCCTCGTGGAGGAGATCCTCCGGAGTCACGGGTTTGAAGTGGTCTCGGTGCTCTGCAAGGCCGGGAGGACATCCAAAGACCGAATCGGCATCACAAACGAAGAAAAGATCTACCCGGGTACGGACGAATCCATGTGCAACCCCATCTTCCAGGCCAAGGTCCTCAATAACGAAGAAACCGAGTTCAATATCCTGCTGGGACTGTGCGTGGGACACGATTCCCTCTTTTTCAAATACGCCGAGGCTCCGACCACCGTCCTGGCGGTCAAGGACCGCGTTACCGGGCATAACCCCCTGGCAGCCATCTACCTTTCCAATTCTTACTACCGGAAGGTCAAGACTCCGCGGAAAGATGATGCAGCGTCGACTTAGCGAGTGTCTTTCCGCGGGGAACGAGGATCAGATGACTTACCCTCAGGGATGCCCGAGGAGGAGGCCTTTTCTGCGGTGACCGGTCGGAAGCCTTGGAACGGAATCCCGCCGCAGGCGAGACTCCCCGAGCGGCGGGATTCACCATACACAATTTGGAGCAGATCAACCCATGGAAATACCAAAGATCGTTCAACCGGATGAAATCAATTGGGAACCCCACCCCCAGCTCGCGGAAGCCCGCGTGGCCTACCTTCTTTCAAACAGGGACGAACAGGCAGGCCTCACATGCCTCCTCGTGAGCCTCCCGGCAGGGATCAAGGTGGAAAAGCATGTCCACGAAAATTCCGATGATATCATCTACGTGTTGAAGGGCAAGGCAAAGATGTGGATAGACGGGATTGGGGAGGTCCCCATGGCGGAGGGTGCTTTTGTCCGGATCCCGAAGGGAGTTGCTCATCAACCCAGAGATATAGAGGAGGACGTTGTGGCTTACGATGTCTTCTATCCTTTTCTTGCATGACATGGCTCCTTCAACCGGAAACCCGGGGGCTCGGTTGAAGCACGGTATCGTGGCCCTCCATGAAAGGATGTCAGGATATGAGTGACCTGGAAGAGCTGGAGGCCCTGTTCCTCAAGCACGGCTACACCGACTACAAATGGATTGATCCGCGGAGTATCATCGTCAGTCAATGGGTGCGGATGAAGTGCATGTTCGGTTGCGGAGGCTACGGCAGAGACGCCACTTGTCCTCCCAATGTTCCCACGGTTTCAGAGTGCAGGCGGTTTTTTGAAGAGTACTCTACCTGCGCCATATTCCATTTTGCCAAGGCCGTAGAAAAACCGGAAGACCGTTTCTCCTGGTCCCGACAGATCAACAAGGGCCTCGCAGCCCTGGAGAGGGAAGTCTTCCTTTCCGGTTATCGGAAGACTTTCATGCTCGTCATAGACAGCTGCACCATGTGCAAAGAATGCACCGGGGAGCGGGAGGAGTGCAGGAATCCGCGAACGGCGAGACCGTCGCCCGAGGCAATGGCCGTAGACGTTTACGCAACAGTCAGGCAGCATGGTTACCCTGTTCAGGTGCTTACGGACTTCTCCCAGACAATGAACCGGTACGGTTTCCTGCTCGTTGAATAGCCGCCCCGAGCCGTCCCTGCGCCCCATAACCTCGCAGACCACGATCAATCCCCGGCGGAATGATCTGAAATCCGAGAGCTGCAATCCGGAACACTGATCCAAGAGAGAGCGGAGCTTGAGTTTACCCTTGCCAGCTTTGGGTAGGGTACAGTAGACTGTTCAAAGGAAATTCGGAACATCTTCTCGGTTCTGGGAGTAAGTGTTATGGATGCACTCATGTTGTCCCGGATTCAATTCGGACTGACTACAGCCTTTCACATTCTCTTTCCCACGCTGACCATCGGACTTGCCGTTTTCCTTGTGATCGTGGAACTCCTGTGGCTGCGAAGCAGGGACGAGATGTATTACCGGATGTACCGGTTCTGGGTCAAAGTCTTTGCGGTCCATTTCGCCGTGGGGGTCGTATCCGGGATAACATTGGAGTTTGAATTCGGAACCAACTTCGCGCGGTTTTCCCAGGCAGTGGCCAACATATTCGCGCCCCTCCTGGCCTATGAAGGCATGACGGCGTTTTTTCTGGAAGCCGGGTTTCTGGGGATCATGCTATTCGGATGGAACCGGGTTCCGCGGGTCGTGCATTTTCTCTCGACCTGTCTCGTGGCCGCAGGCGCCACGCTTTCGGCCTTCTGGATTGTGGCCGCAAATGCCTGGATGCAGACCCCCGCGGGTTACTCCCTGTCCGACGGGACCCTGCAGGTAAAAAGTTTCGCGGAAGCCATATTCAACCCGGCCATGCCCACACACCTGGCCCACATGCTGGCGGCTTCCTTCGAAACCACCGCTTTTGCGCTGGCGGGAATCTCCGCCTACTTCCTGCTGAAAGGAAAATACACGCCCTTCTATCGAAGGACCCTCGGTCTGGCCCTGATCATGGCCATGGTTATGGCACCTCTTCAAATATTCCTGGGAGATCAAAAGGGGCGTGAGGTCGCTGAGCATCAGCCGGCTAAACTGGCGGCCATGGAGGCCCATTGGGAAACCAACCGGACCGGAGGGGCGCCCTTTCTCGTCTTCGCAGTACCGGACATGAAGGCGGCGAAAAACCGGATGGAATTGGCTGTTCCCCACGGACTCAGCCTGCTGATCACCCACACATGGAATGGCAAGGTGACCGGTCTCGAGGATTTCCCGCCCCGGGACCGCCCCTCTGTTCCGGTCCTGTTCTGGTCCTTCCGCATCATGGCGGGCATCGGCTTTCTGTTCCTGGGGACAATGCTCTGGGCCGGCTGGTTGTGGCGCAAACGGAGGCTCTTTGAAAGCCGCGGTTTTCTTAAAGCCCTGGTGGCGGTCCAGCCCCTTGGCTTCCTCGCCACGGAACTCGGGTGGGTAACTACCGAGGTGGGCCGACAGCCCTGGGTGGCGTATGGTCTCATCCGCACAAGCGAGGGTGTCTCACCAATTCCGGCCGGAAACGTGGTCTGGTCGCTTCTGCTCTTCCTTGGTTTTTTCGGACTCATCGGGACAAGCTACGCATACTATCTGAGGAAAATACTCCGGAGAGGACCCGACTTGGAGAGCCCGATTCCCAGCGTCCAGCTCCGCTCCGGCATGCAGCCGCTTCAACAAAGCGATGGGGGGAAGTCGCAATGAACCTGGTGTATCTCTGGATCGGCCTCGTCGGACTGGTAGTGATCCTCTATGTATTGCTGGACGGCTTCAGCCTTGGTGTGGGAATGCTGTTCCCTACCGGCGTCGGTGAAACCGAACGGGACATGATGATGGGCAGCATCGCACCGGTCTGGGATGCTAATCAGACCTGGATCGTGTTCGGCGGCGGAGCGCTTTTCGCCGCTTTTCCGATGATCTATACCGTACTTTTCAGTGCCCTGTACATTCCCCTGCTCACCTTTGTGTTCGGGCTCATCTTCCGGGGAGTCGCCTTTGAATTTCGGGCCAATTCCAACCGCAAGATCCCCTGGAACCGAGCATTTTTCTGGGGATGCCTTGTTGCCACCTTCGCCCAGGGTCTCACCCTGGGCGCCTATCTGGGCGGAATCCGCGTCACCCATGGTCATTTTTCAGGGGGGGCCTTGGACTGGCTTGCCCCATTTCCCGTGATGGTCGGGTGCGCCCTGATCGCAGGCTACATCCTTCTCGGGTCCACCTATCTTGTCATTAAAACCAGCGGAGCGGTACAGGAAAGGGCCTTTGTGTATGCCCGGCGCTCCGGCTGGACCGTGGCCGGGTTTATGGTGCTGGTGAGCATCTGGACGCCGGTTCACCAGCCGTTTCT
>CAZEGG010000341.1:0-3832 GCA_964511755.1 uncultured Desulfobacteraceae bacterium
GCTTTCTGTGCTGCAAATGTTGAGAGCCTAAGGCGCACCGACAAGAGGCATTCTGGGCATATCTCTCAGGATTCTCTTTTGTCTCCACCTCACGTACGAACTCGGCCGCTTCACCGACCACTTATGCGGACTCGGTAAGATGGCCGCAAGCAACGCGGCCTGGGAAGCCGACAGTTTCGCGGAAGAGGTATTGAAGTACCTTCTTGACGCGGCCTCCACACCTCTGACGCCGACTCCCCAGTCAACCATATTCAAATAGAGTTCCAGAATTCTCTGCTTGCTCAAAAAGGTTTCAAGCAGAAACGTGTAATAGGTCTCTGCGATTTTTCTCGACCAGGTTCTTGCCGGCCACAGGAACACGGTTCGCGCCACCTGCATGGTGATGGTGCTTGCCCCTCTCCTCCGCCCCTTCCAGACCATGTCCTCCACGGCGTGAGATATCTCAACGACATCAAACCCGCGATGCCAGAGAAACCTCTGATCTTCGCTCGCAAGTACTGCTTTTCTGATCTCGGGAGAGATGTCCCTGAGCTTCCTCCACACTGCACCGTGACCGCGCCGGGTCTCCGCATTCCTTCCGGACAAAACACCGCCCAATGCCGGCAAGAGAGGAGGATTGACGAAACGAAGCGCAAATACCTGTGCGCTCGAAAAAATCAGAAAGAGCAGGAGGGCTGCCAGGATCCACCTGGTGATCCTCGTGCCGATGCTCCGCTCCCCCTTTGCGGTCACCTTCTTTACCTCTCATCTTTCTTGATCTCGTTCCAGATCTCGTCCATTTCATCCGGTGCGGCTTCACGGAGGTCCGTTCCCGTGGCCGACAATTTTCTTTCCATCAATTCGAATCTCCGGATAAATTTTCTGTTCGCCGTCCTCAACAGATCTTCCGCATTCAGCCCCCAGTGTCTCGCCAGGTTGACCAGGGAAAAGAAAAGGTCCCCGATCTCCTCTCCCACCTCTCTTGAATTCTGCTTTCTGACGGCCTGTCCGAGTTCATCGGACTCTTCGAGTACTTTTTTCCATACAGCGTTCTTGTCTGCCCAATCAAACCCCGCTTTGGAAGCCCTCTCACTCAACCGATGGGCACGCTGAAGGGCGGGGAGAGCGGCAGGGACCTGTTCCAGGAAAGATCCCTCTCTTTCCGGGCCATTTTTTTCGGCCTCTTTGATCCTGGCCCAATTCGTCGCCACCTCTTCGACGTCCTCTACCGTGACATTTCCAAAGACATGCGGGTGACGTCGAATCATTTTCTCAACTATCTTTTCAACAACGTCGACCAGATCAAACTCCCCCTTTTCCTCTCCAAGGTATGCGATGAAGACAATGTGAAAGAGGAGGTCGCCCAGTTCGCCACACAGTTCTTCCGGAAGACCGCCTTCAACCGCGTCGAGAACCTCGTAGGCCTCCTCCAGCAAATACATCCGTACAGTATGTACTGTCTGTTTCGCATCCCAGGGGCATCCGTCAGGCGCCCGAAGGCGTTCCACCAAATCCGCGAGAGTGTTAATCGCGTTGTCCAGTTTGGTATGATCCATTCTATCCACCAAAATTATCGGCTTCGTGCATCCTGTTCGGCGGTGTCATTCGATCTTCCGGCTCGCCCGTCCATTCCAAATGCATGCCTGAGGCCGCTGGATATGGTTCGGAAGCCGGTCGGGTTCAGTCCTATAAGGTCCCGTGGAGTTTTTTCGGAGTGTCCTTCTTGAGCTTTTCGGTTCTTCCCACCCACTTGTTCTTCCAGCCGTTATAAGCCTCTGCGGAAATGAGACCCATGATAGACTGATACGAAGTCACGATTGCAGGCGCCAACCTGGATTTGGCAATCAGCGGCGCCTTGGCAGGGAGAAAGAAGGTAAGCAGTATAATCACCAGATAGGTGAGAATAATGCCCTTAACAACGGCCAGTGCAGCTCCCAGCCCCCTGTCTGCCCAGCCAAGAAAGGCCTTTTTTACCAGGAACCTCAACCCCGACCCTGCTAAGTTACAGGCGATCAGGACAATAAAAAAGATCACCCCGAAGCTGATCAGTGACAGGAATCTGCCGGATGACAGGTGGGATTTCAGGAACACAGTCAATTGTGGTTGATACTTGTTTGCAAGCCATATGCCCAGAATCACCCCGGCAAGTGAGCCCACTTCTCTGAAGAAGCCCCGCCAGATACCCCGTACGATGAAGAAAATCATCGCACCTATGATGATCATGTCCAGGATATTCATTGGCCCATTTTTATCAAAGGCGGAGAGTTTCCGTCAAGGCGATTATCGAAATCAGAGAGACCGGGAGACACTCTCCCGGGCACACAAACCCACCGCCCGACTTTCGCTTAAAAGTTTCACGGGGTGATTTGGGGAACCCCTGGTCACCGGAAGGCGCGCATCGGCTTGTTTTCGCAAATCATATGTGTTAGAAAAGCAGGATCCTATCCTCTGCTGCAAGGGGCACCGATTCATGCTGAACGAAGAAGAGAAAATCGCTTTGATCACCCAGATCAGCCTCGACATCAATGAAGTGAAAGACGTTGATATGCTGCTGGAAAGAATCCTGACTAAAATCAGGAGATTTTTTAATGCCGACGCCGGCTCCATGTACCTCAAACATGGTGACATGCTACGATTCAGTTTCACCCAGAATGACACCCTCCAGAAGAGACTTGGGCCGGGCAAAAAGCTCATTTACAGCACCTTTTCGATCCCGATCAACAATCAATCCATCTCCGGCTATGTGGCGAGTAACAAAAAACTGGTCAACATTCCTGATGTGTACGGCATGAGCGGTTCGGAACCCTACAGGTTTGACGCCGAATTTGATGAACTCTCTGATTATCGGTGCAAATCAATGCTGGCCGTACCCATGACGAATCAGCGGGGCGACGTGCTCGGTGTGGTACAAATAATCAACGCCCAGAATGAAAGGGGAGATGTTATCCCTTTCTCTCCCGCAGACGAACTGGTAATCATGCATTTTGCGACGAGTGCGGCCCTCGCTATCGAGCGGGCCCAGATGACCAGGAATATCATCCTGCGCATGATCAGCGTTGCAGAGTTGAGGGACCCTACAGAAACAGGACCTCATGCAAACCGGGTCGCCGCGTTTTCGGTGGAAATTTTCGAGACCTGGGCCCGAGAAAACGGCCTTCCCATAGAGGAAATAAACCGACAGAAGGATATCCTTCGAATGGCGGCCATGCTGCACGATGTGGGCAAGGTGGCGGTGAGCGACCTCATACTGAAAAAGCCGGGAAAGCTCACTCCGAAAGAATTCGAGGTCGTCAAGAGCCACACCTACCTTGGAGCGCGGCTTTTTCATGAAAGACGATCGGAGCTGGATGAGATGGCCGTCCAAGTGGCTTTGAATCACCACGAGAAATGGAATGGCACCGGATATCCCGGGCATGTTGATCCGCTCACCGGCAAACCGATCTCCGGCTTTGCCGGGCCCGGACGGGAACCCCGTCCGAAGCAGGGCGAAGATATCCCGATATACGGCAGAATAGTGGCTGTTGCAGACGTCTATGACGCCCTGCGCTCAAGGCGGACATACAAGAAACCCTGGGCTGAAACCAGGGTCCTGGAGGAAATGGAAAGGGGAGCCGGCACGCACTTTGATCCCGCGGTCATCCGCGCTTTCTTTTCCACACTGGATGTCCTCCGGTCCCTGGCTGACCGCTATCCAGAGCGGCAAGAGGGTTCAGTTATTGGGTAGATGATGCCGTTATGGCGGATCAGCGAACAGATTCCGTTTTAAGCGGGTAAAATGGCTTGACAGAAAAAATCCGGCAAAGTATAAATCTTGCCATCATAGACCTCCTTCCCCCCTAAATCCGTATCAATA
>CAZEGG010000342.1:0-3830 GCA_964511755.1 uncultured Desulfobacteraceae bacterium
TGGTGGCCAGCATGGTGGTGAAGGTAATCATGAAGGTGTTGGTCTGCCGCGTCATAATAATGTCCTGTCTGTAGCTCTTCAGAAAACACCATTCCGGGCAGCATCGTCTCCAGCATCAAGAGAAGTATCAACTGCTCAGGGAGCACCAATGCGCTTTCTGAAGGAGCAACTTCGCCACAAGAGCGGCGAAGCCTTTTTTGCCTCCCGGTTTTAAAAGAAGCCTGGGAAAAAAACGGACATGAGCTACCCCCTATTTCTCACGGAAGGAGTGGCGAAGGCCGCCCTCTTGAGATAATGGCAATGAAATCATTTGTATAAATCCATTCAAGCTGAAGTATATCCGTATAAAGACGTCTTTTTCAAGTCCTTTGCCAGTCAGAGAACCACATAGCTTGGGGCTCACAAGGACACCAACGCGCTTCAAGAAGAAAACGCAATGGAGAGGTATGCCAAAAAAGCATCTCAGGACCGCAGATGCCGTGAGAAATGCCGGTTAAGGTGTAAAAAGACAGAACGATAGTCCTTGAAGCTGATTATCCCGGAAGTCATTGACCGCTACAACATCATTTTTATGTCAATTATTCGACGCAGCAATATATTTCTATTAGTATTTTCTTATTTGTAATCCCAACCATAGGAAATTAAACATAATTCACAGGGCAAACTGCCATTTATTTTGGCAAGAAAATTGCATTAATCGGCACACAGGACATCAATTTATGCAACTATAATCGGTAGAGACGGAAAGCACGCTCAAAATAAAGTTCCATCCGAGACATTAATACAAGGAGGCATTGATGAAGAAATTGGAGAAAACACCCACGGGCATCGGCGGGTTGGACGAGATTCTTCACGGAGGCCTCCCTCGCGCACGGCCGACTCTTCTCTTGGGAGGACCCGGATGTGGTAAGACGGCTCTGGCGATGGAGTTCGTGTGTCGTGGTGCACGTCAGTTCAATGAGCCCGGACTTTTTGTTTCTTTCGAAGAGACTCCCGAGGACATCAAGACTAACTTCATGACATGCGGTTTTGGGTTTAAAGAAGCCCTTGGGCAGCACTCCGTTCATATCCAATCCGTTCTGATTGCCCGCGACCATACAGTGGAAGCCGGCGAGTTTACGCTGGATGGCTTGCTGGTTCGGTTCGAACACGCTCTTAAGGAGAGCGGCGCCTGCCGATTGGTTTTGGATAGCATCAATTCTCTGACTCCGCGCTTCTCCAATACTTCAAATTTACGTTACGAGTTTTCACGCATTTTTTCGTGGATCAAAGAAAAGGGGATTACTGCAATCGTCACCAGCGAGCGTGAAGACAGACAATTACACCGCTACGGAATCGATGAATATTTATCTGACTGTGTCATTCATATGGATCATAGAATTAAAAACCAAATTTCCAAGAGACGTCTCAGGGTAGTCAAGTTTCGTGGATCATCTCACGGAATGGATGAATATCCTTTTCTGATTCGAAGTGAAGGGATATCCGTGCTTCCTATAACTTCTCTGGATTTGGATAGTGCAGCACCCCATGAATTTGTATCCACCGGCATCGATGGATTGGACAAAATGCTCGACGGAAAGGGGTATTATCGGGGCAGTGCCCTTTTAATTTCCGGCGGAGCGGGAACCGGCAAGACTACGGTAGCTGCAAGTTTTGCCAGGATCACATGCCATAATAACAGACGCAGTTTGTACCTGACGTTCGAGGAGTCTGCCAATCAGATTGTGCGCAATTTGCATTCAGTCGGGATTGATCTAGAGGCATACATTAAAAGAGGCCTGATGCGCATTGAACCAATCCGCCCCAGCACAGTTGGCCTCGAAGAACACCTAGTCAGGGTGCATACAATCATTGAGGAGTTCGAACCAGATACCGTGGTCTTGGATCCCATCACCAGCTTCACTCCCATCGGCAGCGCCACTGAAATCGGGGCCATGCTTACCCGCCTTCTGGACTATATGAAGGAAAAGGGAATTAATTCCATACTGACCAGTCTGACCCCAGGGATGGGGTCTGATGAAGAAACAGATACAGGAGTTTCATCTGTTGCGGATACATGGATAATTATTAATTTTCTGCGCACGGAAATGGGTCGTCAACGACAGATTTATGTGCACAAGGCACGGGGAATTGCCCATTCCCAGACCATCGGTGAACTTGTTTTTTCCGGATCGGGCCCTTTGGTGAAGCCTTCCATTGGTAACGCTGAAGCGATGGGAGATGCATAATGATATATGAGATAGATCAACCTAATCAGTTACTGAATACAGAAGAAATTTGGGAATTGATCCTTTTTGTGGCAGGCGATAATGGGTCAATACAAACTGTTCGCAAGCGGTTGGAAAGTACATGCAGGCAGCATCTTGGTAATCACTACAGGATTGACGTGGTGGATATTGCCGCACAGCCGGAAAGGGCATCTGATTTCGACATCATTGCCATACCCACTTTGTTGCGGAACCAGCCGAAACCAGTGCGAAGAATCATCGGCGACCTATCCCTCACCCACAAGGTCTTACAGGGTTTAGGACTTCCGTTTGAGGATATAAATAGTTGAGATGGATACTCCAGGAAATCACGGCAAGGAGCTGATCGGCCGAAAAGAGATAGAAGAGGATCGGCTTCAGCAACGAAATGCGGATCTAGTAAGGCTTTCAATTGAAGGTATTGTGGTGGTTGATTATGACGGCTTTGTGTTGTTTGCCAATCCAGCAGCGGAATTCTTACTGGGGAAACAGGCCGGCAGCGCCGTTGGCTCACACCTGGGTTATCCGGCCTCAGGCCGCGAACGCTCCCTTATCAGACTTCAGCGAGCAAAATCGGAAAGTGCAATTATTGAGATATGCGCAGCGGAGACCTCCTGGGACGGCAAACCAGCTTTCGTAGTCAATTTGCACGATGTCACCGATAGCTGGCATTCAGAGCAAGAGCTTCGTCAGAGCGAGGAAAAATACCGCACACTGTTTGAAACCATGTCACAGGGGGTGGTGTGTCAGAATAAGGAAGGTCAAATCACGGCTGCCAATCCGGCTGCGGAAAGGATCCTCGGGTTGTCTATCAGGCAAATGCAAGGTCTGAAATCCACGGATCCAAGGTGGTGCAGCATTCATGAAGACGGAAGTGAATTCCCTGGTGAAGAGCATCCTTCCGTGGTTGCTCTCAGAACCGGGTGCAAAGTCCACGATGTAATCATTGGTGTATTCAACCCCATTGACAATGAGCACCGGTGGCTAAGTGTGACCGCCGTTCCTCACTTTAGAGCGGAAGAAGGCCAGCCTTACCAAGTTTATACGACATTTGAAGACATCACCGCAAAAAAGATGGCTTTCGATCAGGCGCAGCGTTTGGCGGCGATCGTTCAGTCTACAGAGGATGCCATAATTTCTAAGACCCTCGAAGGCGTAATCGCGAGTTGGAACCTCGGTGCCGAAAAAATCTACGGATATTCCGCCGATGAGGTAATCGGTCAGAATATCTCCATGCTCATCCCAGATGACATGGAAGACGACCTTGAAACGGTATTGGAAAAGATCAGGCATGGAGAAAAAGTTGAGATTTACGAGACCGTAAGACTGAGGAAAAACGGGGACCTCATTTACGTCTCGCTAAGCGTGTCTCCGATTCGAGATGAGACAGGGAATATTGTCGGCGCATCATCCATCGCGCGAAATGTCACCCAACAGCACAAATCTCGAGCGGAACTCAAGAAGAAAACAGAGGAACTTAAACAGGCTCTCCTTACAACTAAAAAGCGCGAGAAAGAAACTAGAATGCTTCTCAAAGCTGCCCGTGCTGTGCTGGAAAATCAATCCTTCGAATTAACAGCAAGG
>CAZEGG010000343.1:0-3820 GCA_964511755.1 uncultured Desulfobacteraceae bacterium
TTTCAAATGCCTCTTTTGCCCCGGGGCCTCATTGTTCAATTGACGATCCGCTGCTATCCTGCTAGGCTCTTTTTTGTCCATATTGAGGCCACCTTGTCGGGTTTGTTTGTCTTGTGCGACTTCTTTCTTATCCTCTCGGTCAGGGGAGGACCACAGCAACTCGTTGAACCCCATGGAAAAAGAAAATATGGAGAGCCGTACCGTCCTGAATGCGTTTTTCCTGTCCAATCCCTTTGCAGTGGCACGATTGAGAAGATTATTCCGCTTGCAGCAGGAACATGCGGTTTGCTTTTCTCCCGGAAAACATTTCCTGTTTTCACGACAACCCTGCAATCCTTTTACGAAAGCAACCTGAAATGTTCAATGTTGATCTGTCTGTTATCGGCACAAAAACGGAACCCATTGTGTTTGAATACACCTGGAAGGACGTGGTGCTGTACAACATCGGCGTCGGTGCCGGTGAAAAAGACCTGGCCTTTATATATGAGAATGCTCCCGGCGGACTGAAAGTTTTGCCCAGCTTTTGTGTTGTGCCGGCGATCAAGGCCTTCCCGTATCTCGGTGACAATATTGAATGGTCGCTGATGCTTCACGGCGAGCAGATCATCCGGCTCTCACAGCCGCTTGCACCGCAGGGCAGGATAATTCAGGTCGGCGAAGTCTTGAATATTTATGATAAAGGCAAGGGCGCAGTCTTTCGGATTCGGATTAAAGGCTGGACGGAAGACAAAAAAGATCTGTATGAGGCCGAATGGTCCATCTTTTATCTGCACGCCGGCGGTTTTGGCGGAGACCCCGGACCCAGGGCAGAGAGGATCCTTCCACCCGAGGAAACCGAACCTGATTTCAGCCTAACCGACAAGGTCGCTGAAAACCAGGCTATCATCTATCGCTTGAGCGGGGACTACAATCCGCTGCATCTTGATCCGCAAGCCGCCAAACGCGGCGGCTTCGAGCGTCCTATCTTACATGGTCTCTGCACGTATGGTTTTGCAACCCGGGCGATCGTCAATGGACTCCTCGGTGGCGACGTCTGCCGGCTGAAGGAATTCAGCGCTCGCTTTTCAGGCACCGTTTATCCGGGTGATATGTTGACAACGGAAGGGTGGAGATCGGATGACGGGTATACTATTCAGGTCAGAACCGGCAGATCCGTCGTATTGAGCAATGCCCGAGCGGTCATAGAATGAGTGATTCGGGTTGTTGACTGATCACGTACACCGGAGGGAGATGATGGAATTCAAATCGATCAATCTTAATGAGAAATTATCCAGATTTTCTGATCATTGGGCGCCGAAGATCATCGCGCAAATGAACGACTACCATTTTAAGCTCGTCAAGTTCCAGGGCGAATTTGTATGGCACACTCATGATGATACGGATGAGGTTTTCATGGTCCTCGATGGTGAGATGTCGATCACCTTTCGGGATGGTACGGTGGAGCTGAAAGCAGGTGAACTGTTCGTGGTACCAAAAGGCGCAGAGCATAGACCGTTTGCCGAGAAGGAATGCAAAGCAATGCTGGTTGAACCAGCCGGGACTGTCAACACCGGCGATGCGGGTGGTGAAATGACCGCCGATGACAATATATGGTTATAGAAAGCAGAGAATCCTGTCAGCGAAAGAGAGCAAGCCATGATCGCAGGGACTACGGAAAACAGCGGTATGCAAAGTGATTTTTCCTTCAGGGTGCTGCCGGCGATTGAGAAGCGGGTATTCAGGATGGGTATTGCCGGCAACTACGGAATAGATTCTTCTGATGTCGAATGGGCCGCGGAGCAGGGGGCCAATTACTGGGTCTGGGGCGCCAGTTTTAAAAAAGTCACCGCAGGGATCAGAGAAGTAATCAGAAAAGACAGAGAGAAGAATGTGGTGGCGCTGCTTGGATGGGGGTACTTCGGCCGGCAGGTGCGCAAGAGTGTTGAAAAGGCTCTGCGCAAATTAAATACCGAGTACCTGGATGTTTTCAAACTGGGGTGGCTGGGACGGACCTCAATGTACAGTCGCGGTGTCGTGGATTCATTGCTGGAACTCAAACAGGAAGGCAAGATCAAGGCTATCGGGACCAGCATCCATGACCGGAAACGGGCAGGACAATTGGCCCTCGATTCGGAGCTCGACCTGCTGATGATTCGCTATAATGCGAAGCATACGGGAGCGGAAGAGGATATCTTCCCGCATTTAAGAGCGCGCAATCCTGTTGTTGTCAGTTATACGGCGCTGGCGTGGCAGCAGTTGATAACGCCTGTGAAAGGGATTGAAATGGCCCCCTGGCCGGACGGTAATGGAGAGGCTCGGATACCTCCCCTCACCCCTGAACTCTGTTATAGATTCGTGCTGTCAAACCCTCATGTTCATGTGGTTCTGACCGGTCCGAAAAACAGGGAGCAGCTGACGGGAAATCTGAGAGCGGTCCGACAGGGGCCCTTGACTCAGGAAGAATTGGACTGGATTCGGCAATATGGAAAACTGATCAAATCAAAAAAACGACTTGATTACGTCAGATAGCCCGTGCCGCGAACAAACGAGAAAAGAGACCATCGTCGCCCCGCGGCCTGTGAAACAGAACGTTCGGTTTTGAAAATGGAAAATCCATGGTTGAAAATACCGGCACACGAGTACGAGGGGCACATGGCATCCCCCGACGTGGGTCAGCTTCAAGTATTGAACGACCTGTTCGGATCCGCTGTGAGGCAATTCAAACCCCGGTCCCTGGCTGTTCTCGGATGCAGCACGGGAAATGGGTTTGAACATATTTCGCCTGCCGTAACCGAGAGAGTCGTCGGGGTCGACATCAACCCCTCTTATTTGGCAATTTTGAAGCAACGCTTTTCGCGCCGGCTTCCCAATATCAGCCTCATGGAACACGATTTCACATCCGCTTCCTTCCGTATGGAGCCGGTGTGCATGATTTTTGCGGCGCTGGTGTTCGAATACGTGGATACCGACCACGCGCTGCATAACATTGGAAAACACCTGCTGCCGGGAGGGACGCTCATTGCCGCGCTGCAGTTGCCAAGTCGGGAATCTGCACCCGTAACGCCCACACAATACACCAGTCTCGAGGCCCTTGCCTCGATCATGAAATTGGTGGATGTAAACGCTTTCTCCAGGACCTGCTCCCATGAGGGGCTTCTACAGGTCAGAACACGGAAGATTCCTTTGAAACACGGAAAGGTTCTGTTCGTGGGGTATTACGAGAAAGAGAGTGGACAGCAGCCTGGAGAGAAGCGCTCCCCGCTCCAGATTTATGATGTACAGACTCAGGGAGACAAGAAAATGATTGAAATGGAGCCAATAGGGATCATTCACACGCCCTTCCTGGAACTCGAAGGCATGCCCATTCAGCCGGCCGGTGCGGCCGGTGTGAGGGGCACAGTCGAAGTGTTTGAAGAATTCCGGGCGGGACTGAAAGATCTCGAAGGATTCTCACATATCATACTTTTCTATTTCTTTCACCGCAGCAAGGGATTCAAGTTGGAAGTAATTCCCTTCCTTGACAACGTGTCCAGAGGAGTGTTCGCAACACGCGCTCCCAAGAGGCCCAATCCCATCGGGATTTCGGTGGTTCGACTTGATACAATCGAGAACAGCGTACTTCACGTCAAGGATGTTGACATCCTGGACGGCACACCCCTGCTTGATATCAAACCCTACGTACCGGAATTTGATAACCGTCAAGGGGCACGTACAGGGTGGCTTGAGCATGCCGGGAGCAAGGTCTCAAAACAAAAATCAGATGACCGCTTCAAATAGATTTGCCGACAAATCACGCCACGGAAATTTATGCCTCGGAACCCCATCAAACCTCTGAGAATCC
>CAZEGG010000344.1:0-3780 GCA_964511755.1 uncultured Desulfobacteraceae bacterium
CCCAGATTACTTCTATGGACTCGCTGTTCAGGGCTTTCCAGGAGTGAGGAATATTCGTGGGGTAGTAAATGCTGTCTCCTTCATTGAGCAGGTATGTTTCGTTGCCCAGTTTCATCTCAAGGGTTCCTTTCAGCACCAGTGCGAACTTCTCACCGGGCGGGTCGAGCATAGGTTCGTCGCCGGAGGTTTCGTCGCGGTTAACCTTCATGTACATGACTTCAATTTGACGATTCATATCAGGCGTAAGTAAATCATACACGATCCTCGATCCGGGAAGAGAGAGTCCTTTGCGCCTGTCGGCCCTTACCACTTTCACGTCCTGAACATAAAAAGGGGGGCTTCCATTCGGATCCGGCACGCCGTTTCCGTATCCCCAGCCCGGGAACACCATATTTTCGGAAGGGAACAGATTGACGACGCTGAACCCGAAATACTTGGCGATTTTTTTCAGCGAGCTGATTGACGGTTCGGTGAGGCCTCGTTCCACCTGGCTGAGAAAACTCTTGGAGAGACTCGTCTCCCCGGACAATTGTTCGAGGGTGAGCCCGCGCTTTTGTCGTTCATTACGAATGGTTTTACCCAGTTCCTTCAGCGTTGTCGGCAATGCCTATTCCTCT
Source organism: uncultured Desulfobacteraceae bacterium (assembly GCA_964511755.1). Classification (GTDB taxonomy): domain Bacteria; phylum Desulfobacterota; class DSM-4660; order Desulfatiglandales; family Desulfatiglandaceae; genus B46-G9. The sequence continues at coordinate 618 of CAZEGG010000344.1, forward strand.
CCATGTAAACAGACTTTTTGGGAAACAGTACAATTCTAGTTTGAACGGTCTCTGGTGTCAACAAGTTTCCTGGATTATGAATATTTTTCACTCTGATCAAACAAATGTCTCTTGTAGTTGAGATTCACTCCCCCACCTTTACAAAGTCAGAGGCCAGGGGAGGGCAGGTAAAGAATTCAAGGAATCGAAAGTCCTCATCGAAGCGGTTAACCACCATGTGCTTCTCCCCGGCTGGAATCAAAAGGACGTCCCCGGGTCCGATAACGGTTTCTTCTCCCTCGACAATCTCCACTGCCTGCCCGCTTATTGGAACGAGGATGGATTCCCGGTCCGTATGATAATGGTAGGGGACTTGACTGCCCGGAACCAGCAGGCCGAACATCCCTCCCAGGTGATGGATACCGTGATCTGCGAGCTGAATTTCAGGACGGTAGGCTTCTTCCGGGTTCGGGTTTTCCATCCGTACAAACTCTTCGACTTTGAGAATCTTCATTGAGCGTAACCCCCATAGTTTCAACGCCCGGAGAGATTTTCCGAGACCTTCAGGATTTTCATGTTAGGATAAATGGGCCATAATGCTGGTGACCGTCATGGGCATCACGGGCGGCGGGTCCAGTCCGAGTTGAATCAATACCTTCCCGGTGATGGCTTCGGGAGTGGCGCCTTCCGGCAGTTCCGCGGCCGCCGCCCTCCTTGCAAGCGCCTCGACCCGGTCCAGGTAGTCCAGGCTTGCCGTAAACGCGTCTTTGACCGCTTCGCCCGTGTAAGGCATTTCCACACTCGACAAGTACATCTTTTCAACCCCGGAAATTCCCATCAGTTTTTTGAGAGATGCCCTTGTCTTACCCGGGTCTATGTAAAGTGGCAGTCCGTCGACGGGCTGTACGGCATCTCCGATGAGCAAGGTCCTGTCCTGCGGACAAAGGAGCGAGATGGAGCCGGGAGAATGACCCGGGGTAAAAATGACCTGCAGACTTGTGCCGCCGCCGAGGTCGATTGTTTCACCGTCGTGCAGGTGTCGATGGATGTGAACCGGTTGTCCGGCAAGGACATAAAATCCGTGAACCGGCCTTTCCCTATGCTGGATCTCCAGGGTTTCTATCCAACGCACCGCATCCTCATGACAGGCGAATCGGGGTTCCGAAGACCGGTTGAAAAAGGCATTGCCCCCGATATGATCCGGATGTTCGTGGGTATTCAACACGAGATCCACATCTTTCACGGATTTTCCCAAGCTGGCCAGGGCGTCGCAGATGCGCTGCTCGCCGCCCGCGGGTCCGGTGTCCACCAGACAGACACGTTCCCCCAGAAGGATGTAGCTGTATACTACTCGCTGCACCTTCCTGGCTTCGCTCACCGGCAAGGTGAAAGGGATGCGGACGGGATGGATTCTCTTGTTCATCTTCTTCCTCGTTCTCGTTCGTGAAATTCGGCCGGCTGGCGGCCGTTATCCCCGGGCAGGCGCAAACCACGGAAGACGCTTGTTTGATTATACGCATTTTTCACCGTACTTAAACAAAAAAATCCTCCTATGGGTATCCGTTTATTCTTCTCATGCAAAGAGAGGCAGCGGGTTTAACCGCTGGTCCCGATTCGGGAATACTCAAAAACATTGAAAAGTTAGAATGTTATAAGGCATATTTCTTATACGTCCGGCAATCTCAATCCTTTTCGCAGCGCATCGGTCATGGGAGTTTTTTGTTCTATGTGGGTGAACAAAATACACCATACAACAACATTTTCCTTGACACCGCATCACTTTCAGCCTAAAAAATCCCTAAGATTGACGTAATTCGAATGTGCGTGAATAGAGCTGGATATAGAAGAGAAAAACAGTAGTATTCGGAGATCGTTAAAAAGGGAAATCATCATATCCTGGGAAGCACTGAATTTCGCATAGCATGCAGGTTATAGACTGCAAAGAGGGAGGAGAAACGACATGGGATACAAGATGGATACGAGTTTTATCGGCAGTCCGCACGAGTGGGCCCCCAGGAGACTCTACAGCCAGACAGGGGCTGACTGGCAAACCCGGGTGGACTTCGAGCGAATGCGTAAAGACCGCCTCGAACGGACGCGGCAACAGATGGACGCCTTCCATTTGGGTGCACTCGTGCTGTTCGCGGGCGCAAACATTCGCTACGTCACGGGTTCGTATCAGGGCAACTGGAAATACAACATCAATATCCGCTATCTGGTCCTGCCCAACGGCGGGGAACCGGTGCTGTTTGAAACGGCCGGCTCCGACCTGGAGTGTGCCAAGATCGACCTCCCCTGGATGGAATCGCGCATCAGGCCGGCAATGACCTGGCAGTGGGCTGAGGGGGCCGTGCCTCACATGGTCGGCAAAATGGTGGACACCGTAATGGATGTCCTGGATGAAAACGGCGTCAGCAAAGAGCAGATCGGCATAGACAACCTTGACATGCCCTCCTTGAAGGCATTTGAGGAGCGCGGGCTGGATATCGTCAACGGGTGGCCCGCCATGTCGGCGGCGAGGGTTGTGAAGACGCGAGACGAGATAGAACTGCTCAAACAGGCGTCTTCCATCGGCGACGCCGCCATGTGGAAAATCAAATATGAATGGTTGAAACCCGGTGTGCGCGAGCGTGAGATCGAAGCCAAGGTCCACGAGTTCATGCTGGAGAGGGGCTGCGAGATCATCTACGACATTATCGTGGCGTCGGGCGGGAACACCAGCCCCTACCGGCGGTGGGCAACGGATAAGATGATCCGCCAGGGGGATCTGGTGATTGTGGACATCAACGCCGTGGGCCCTTCCGGCTACTTCGTCGATTTCGTGCGATGCTTCAAGTGCGCCGCCAAAATGACGCAGCAGGAAATCGATCTGTACCGGGAAGTGTACGATTCCATGTATGGCGGCATCGAAAAACTCAAACCGGGAAATACAACGGCCGACGTCGCTGCCGCATTTCCCGAATACGCCGACGACAAATACGGGACGGTCACCCTGCAACAGTTCGCCCACAGTATCGGTATCACTCTGTACGAGGGCATGTGGATGTCCCGGGCGTATTCATTCGACTACCCCGCCGAGATCAAGGAGAATATGTACTTCGCAGTGGAAACCTTCGCCGGGCATCCGGGCCTGCCGCAGACCTGTCGTCTGGAAGAAAACGTCCTGGTTACGGCCGATGGACCG
>CAZEGG010000345.1:0-3779 GCA_964511755.1 uncultured Desulfobacteraceae bacterium
AGGCTCCCGCCGCCGATCCCGAAAAAGCTGGCAATAAAGCCCAGGAAAAAGAACAGCACCAGACCCAGAAGCCGGTTGTAGGAATAATCGAAAACCATTCCATCTACGGATATTTCCGTATGCTTTTTACGGCCAAGCGTCGGAACATCTTTATCGGCGCGCGCTGCAGGCTTGTTGGATTTGGGTCTGAGGATCATGAACAGGGCAAGAGCAATCAAGAAAACGGAAAATACCCCTTCGAACAGTTCCCGGGAAACAGAGGCGGTTGTGAGCGCACCGAAAACAGCACCCGGAATCGTCGCCGCCGCAAAGGTCAGTCCGGCTTTGTAATCAATCCGCTTCATCTTCGCATAGGCTGCGGTGCCGGAAAGGGTGTTGAGAAAGACGACGGTAAGCGATATGGCCGTCAAGTGATGGGGGTTCTCGTGAGGATAAAGCAGGAGCAGCAGGGGCATCAGCACGAATCCGCCGCCGGCCCCGATGAGTGTGCCGTAGGCGCTGACGACGAATCCCAGTGGAATAAGGCCGGCGTACTGCAATAATGTCTCGTGAAGGATCATTTCAATGCTCTCTCTTGTAAATCTACTATCTGTTACTTTCTTTCCTACAGCGGATAAAATACCCCGCTGCCTGCGACGCCGCGGTCATCCCCGCGAAGCCTGTCCTCGACCCCGATCGGGGAGCAGGACCTGGATTCCGGATAAGCCCCATGGGCTTTCCGGAATGACAACAGAGGGATACCCCACTGATCGCAGTGGGGTGGTTCATTGCTTTCAATGACCGAACCAGGACCCTTTCGTTTGAAGAGACGCCGATCATTGAAACACCGCGCATTCCCTTCAGACATGCAGCGTTGAAACCGTCGGCCTGTCGCAGGACCCCGGGAGGTCATTCAGCTTGGGAGGCGGCAGCCAGGCCGGGCACCCATGCGGCGAGCAGGCATCCCCCCACCACCAGCACACCACCCACCCATTGAATCATGCCCGGTATCTCGCCCAGCGCCGGCAGCGCAATCATTGCGGCGTAGAGCGGCAGGGTGTTGTAGAAGGCCATGGCGCCGTTGGGTCCAAGCCTCTTCACTCCCTCATTCCATGCCATGAAAGCCAGGAACGACGGGCCCGCGCCGATGTACAGCAATCCGGCCACCACGCCCGGGGACCATTGAGGGGGCGTCAGGCTCCATTCCCATGCCGTCGGTACCGCCAGCATCGCCGCCCCCACGATGGTGGAAAGGGCGGTCACCCGTACGGTGGAGTGCCGCGTGAGCAGCACACGGCCCGTGATGGAATACAGGGCCCACAATACTACGGCGGCCAGCACCAGGAGATCGCCGGGGTTGAACCGCAGCGCCGCAAGCCTGGCCCACGAACCACCGGAAATGATCGCGCCGACGCCGCCCAGGCTCAGCACGGCTCCCACCACCTGTTGCCTGCGAAGTGACTGGCGCAGGATCCATCTCGCCAGGATCATCGTGATGAGAGGTCCGCCGGCGTTTACAAGCCCGGCGTTCACGGCCGTGGTATACCTGAGCCCTGCATACTGCATCACCTGGAAGGCGGCCACGCCGGTGAGGCCCATTGCCGCCACAAGGGCCTTCTCCCGGGGGGTGAGATCAGAGCGCCGCCCGCCTCTGCGGGCGAGAAGGAAGGCGAAAAGCACCGAAGCAATTGCCGCCCGCACCCCTGCAAGGGTGAAGGGGCCCACGGCATTGTGCAAGCCTCGTCCCAGCACAATGTTGCCGGCCCAGAACAGCGTGGCCGCGTTGACGAACAGGTAGTCGGTCCAGGAATCCAAAGAATCCCTCCGGGCTGAGGACTGCGGCCCTCCATCTTTCCTCTGTTATCTGCCACGGCTGTAAAGCCGCCAAGTACAAGAACGACCTTCCAAAGAATATGACATCGCCGGTTATTAGTATACCGAATCCTTGCGGGGACCTCAAGGGAACCTCGACTGTGACGGCTGATCAGATTAATAGAGAGTTCTTGACAATTCGATTCCGAGGGTGGGATATGTGGTCAGAAAAACAGGCATGGACCAGACGAGGAAAGAACTCAAGAGAAGAATGGCTAAGGGCTTGGGGATGATAGAGATACGGTTTCAGGGCAGAGGAGGCCAGGGTGTTGTGGTGGCCTCGGAGATTTTTGCGCGAGCCTGTTTCGAAGAAGGACGCTACTCCCAGGGCTATTCCATTTTCGGCGGCGAACGTCGAGGGGCGCCGGTGGCGGCATTTGTCCGAATCAGCAATGAGAAGATTTATCTAAAGTGCGACATCGAGCACCCGGATCATCTGGTTATGTTTGACAGCTGTCTGTTCAGCCCTGCGGAGATCGAAGCCCAGCTTCGGCCCGGGGGAACACTTCTTTTCAATATAGCCGGTGACTTGGAGCCGAGACTTTCCGGCAATTATCGGGTAGGCCTGATCGACGCGCAAAAAATTTCCAGGAATCACGGTCTGGGCGCTATCGTAAACACCGCTGTTCTGGGTGCATATGCCAGACTCAGCGGCATCGTCAGCCTGGATGCGGTCCTGAAAGAGATTGCGAACGCCGTTCCGGCGGCGGTCGAGGAAAACCTCGCGGCGGCAAAGGAAGCATACGAAAGCGTCACCATGTGCCCACGGGGGAATTCCGAATGATCCGCAGATTGCGTCCCAAACTCGACCCGAAAAAGCCGTTTGTCGCAATTTCGTCTGAAACCTCGCTTGATTTTAAGACAGGGGCGCAGCGATCTGAAAAGCCGGTCTTCGTCAATAAAATTGCACCTTGCCGCCACGCCTGCCCGATCGGGATAAATATCCCGGCAGCATTTCACCTGGCTTCAAACGGTGATTTCGATGGTGCGCTGCAGGTCTACCTCCAGGACAATCCCCTGCCCGGCGTCTGCGGCCGGGTCTGCTACCACCCCTGTGAAAGCAAATGCAATCGCGGGGAGTACGATGATCCCGTCAATATCAGAAGCTTCGAGCGCTTTCTGGCTGATAACGGCCATGTTGACGTCGCTGCCTTGTCAAGCCCCTGCGCCGGTGATAAAAGAGTTGCCGTAGTGGGGTCCGGCCCTGCCGGTTTGAGTGCCGCGTATCACCTGGCCCGCATGGGTTGCACCGTTACCCTTTTCGAGGCGCGGCCGGCTCCGGGCGGTATGCTGCGCTACGGCATTCCAAGCTATCGTCTGCCGCGCCCGGTTCTGGACAAGGAGATCGATCGAATCCTTGATCTGGGGATAGAGGTAAAACCGAACACCACGGTCGGTGACAATTTGCCCTGGAGCGTTCTTGACGAATATGATGCGGTGTTTCTCTCAACCGGGCTGCCCCGAGGAAAAAGGCTTTTTTCATCCCCCGGCCTGCGGGATCGGGTTTTTGCGGGAGTTGACTTTTTGTCAGATCCGGAGATCTCACCGTTGAAGGATGCCGGGCAAAAAACCCTCATCATCGGCGGCGGCAACGTGGCTGTGGACGTGGCCCGAACGCTTTTGCGGGTCCGGGGCGGTCAAGGCGAAGGCATCACGCTGGTCTGCCCCGAATCCCGGGAGCAGATGCCGGCTCTGCACGATGATCTTGCCGAAGCCATGGAGGAAGGCCTGCATGTCCACAACGGGTGGGTTCCTGTTGAAGTGAAGGAAGGCGCTCAAAGTCCGATGGCCGTCGGGTTCCGGCAGGCGGAGGTGGAAAGGGATGAAGCTACCGGTCAGCTTGCCGTCAGGCCGGTCGGCGATTCATGCCGCCGGTACGAGGCGGACCATGTCATCGCTGCCATCGGCCAGGAGTTGGCTGCCGGCGT
>CAZEGG010000346.1:0-3773 GCA_964511755.1 uncultured Desulfobacteraceae bacterium
TTTTCTTTTGCCGGCGTCTCAGCGGCAAAAGAAAAGGCGGTTGACTTTGCGGTCTCTGCGACTTGAGCGAAGCGGGCGGTGAAATACTGCAAAGATCACGTCACCGGACTTATGGATACAAGTACTCAGGCGAAGAGGGGGAAAAGTATGTACGGAAAGATAAGAAAGCATTTTATCAAGGAGCTGCAAGAAATCCGGCAAAGCGGTCTCTATAAGGCCGAACGCATCATCACAAGCCGTCAAGGCGGCAACATAGAACTCGCTGACGGGCACCAGGTGCTCAACCTGTGTGCAAACAATTACCTCGGACTTTCAGGCAGACAGGAACTTGTGGAGGCATCAAAAGACGGCCTTGAGCGCTGGGGTTACGGCCTGTCCTCGGTCCGATTCATCTGCGGCACCCAGGCCCTGCACAAGGAGCTGGAACGGAAGGTGTCTGAATTCCTTGGTACCGAAGATACCATCCTGTACTCTTCCTGTTTTGATGCGAACACCGGGTTTTTCGAGACCGTGCTGGGACCGGAAGATGCGGTCATTTCCGATGAACTGAACCACGCAAGTCTCATAGACGGAATCAGGCTCTGCAAGGCCCAGCGGTTCAGGTACAAGAATAACGACATGGATGATCTCGAAGCTAAACTCCGGGAAGCCGCCGGGGCCCGGTTCCGCCTTATCGGGACGGACGGAGTCTTTTCCATGGACGGTATCGTGGCGAATCTCAAGGCCATATGCGACCTGGCGGACAAGTATGATGCCCTCGTTATGGTGGATGACTCCCATGCAACCGGCTTCATCGGTAAGACCGGAAGAGGGACTCCGGAATATCACGGGGTCAGAGAGAGAGTCGATATCATCACGTCCACCTTCGGGAAGGCCATGGGCGGAGCCTCAGGAGGCTTTACCAGCGGTCGGAAAGAGATCATTGAAATCCTGCGCCAGCGCTCCCGGCCGTATCTCTTCTCCAATACCCTCGCCCCCGGTGTCGCTGCTGCGGTCCTCAAGGCCATCGAAATGATTTCAGGCTCCACAGAACTCCGGGACAGACTGGAAGAGAACACCAGGTATTTCCGCTCCAGGCTGCAGGATGCCGGATACACCATCACGCCCGGGGATCACCCGATCGTGCCTATTATGCTGGGTGACGCGAAGGTCGCGTCCCGGATGGCCGACCGCCTGCTGGAGGAAGGTATCTACGTCACCGGCTTCTCTTATCCGGTGGTGCCGAAGGGAAAGGCACGGATTCGGGTACAGGTTTCCGCAGGACTCACCAGAGAGGACCTTGACAGGGCTGTCGGGGCTTTTACAAAAATCGGTCGGGAGATGGGTGTTCTTCCCGGGGGCCGGTAGAGATCCGGGTCCAGAGAGCCCGCTTTTGGAATACCCGTGGAATAACTATACTTGTTTCCGTATTTCCAGAGTGACTAGAGTGACCTAGATTGCCTAAAGTGACTAGAGTTGAGGAATTTCTTTCCATTCTATTGAACAGAAAAGCGAAGCTTTCCGTTAACTTTAGCTCACTTTAGTTCACTCCGGACTCTAGATCACTTGATCACCTCGTCATTTGGTGCGGCGGCCTCTTTGTTCTCTGATTCCCGGAAAAAAGATACCTGCGACTCTTGTTATTTCGGAAAGGAGGGAAGATCATAGCCTACCGCTATTTCATCTGCCTTCTTATCTTTCTGTGCTATGTTCTGGTCTTTTTTCATCGCCTCTGTCCCGCGGTCATAGCTCTTGATATCCAGTCCTCCTTCGGTATCAGTGGAACGCTGCTGGGCCTGTTGGGGTCGGCATATTTCTACTCCTATGCCTTTATGCAGTTGCCCACGGGCCTCATGGCCGATTCGTGGGGTCCCCGAAAGACGGTATCGGTGTTTTTTGTTCTGGCCGGGATCGGGTCCATCCTTATGGGTCTCTCCTCGAACCTGGCGCTGGCTATTCTGGGGAGGATTCTCGTGGGGCTGGGAGTTTCAACGGTCTTTGTCTGCAACTTCAAGCTCCTCTCAGAATGGTTCAGTGTTCGTCAGTTTGTCATTATGGGCGGGGTGTTTATGACCATGGGCGGCGTCGGTGCACTCATCTCCAGCGCTCCTCTTGCATGGGTCAGCAATATCTTCGGTTGGAGAATGACGCTGGTGGCGGTGGGATGCGTCACACTGTTCATGGCCGTCCTTGTCTATGTCTTCGTGCGAAACCGGCCGTCGGACATGGGCCTTCCACCCGTCAGGAAGGACCATGAAACCACGGAACGGCAGATAGGCCTGATGGAGGGGCTTTCAATGGTAGTCTCCTCAGCCCGTTTCTGGACGGTCGCGATCTGGGCCTTTTGCGCCGTGGGCCTGTCTTTTGCTCTTGGAGGCTTGTGGGGCGGACCCTATCTTATGCAGGTCTACGGCCTGAGCAAGACTGCGGCTGGAGGAGTGCTTTCAACATTCGCTTTCGCATTGGTAATCGGCAGCCCGGTACTGAGCTGGCTTGCCAACCGGTTCGGCAGAAAGCCCGTCCTCATGGGGTGCAGCGTGATTCTCCTGGTGGTTTCTGTGATCATGACCTGGTTTGCAGACCGCATGAACGTGCCTGTCCTCTATGTACTGTTTTTCGGCTTTTTTCTTTCCGGAGGGGCTGTCGGCCAGGTTATCGCAACTGTGGCAAAGGAATCATTTCCCATCGCCATTTCAGGAACATCCGTCGGAATGGTCAATATCTTTCCCTTCATAGGGGCGGCCGTTTTTCAGGTCCTCATGGGGGCCGTGTTGAGCGCCGGAAGCCACGGAGAAATGATCTATGCGGTGAGCGGCTTCCGTTATATGTTTCTGATCTGCCTGGCAGGGGCGCTTGTGTCTCTTGTGGCTGCATTTTTCCTGAGAGAGACGCTGGAGTAACAGTCGACCTCGGGAGCGAAGGCTTATTTCATTCATGATCTACTGCTCATTTGAAAACCCGGCCCTGAAGATCAAATCAGAGCCCATAAGCTATGCCGTATCGGAAACCAAGGTCATGGGGTGATCCAGAGTTTGGAGTGAACTAAAGTGGTCTGGACTTAATGGAAAGCTTCGCCTTTCTCTTCAATAGGATGGAAAGAAATTCCTCAACTCTAGGCACTTTAGGGAATCCAGGTCACTATAGAGACTCCGGAGATACGAGAACAAACGAGCCTCTTCCAGGGGTAGCCCAAAGCCGGACCTTCTGGACCCCCATCTTTGCTTCGGCAGGAGGAAGCGCAGAACATGACAACAGCTATCAGCATCCTCTGTGACAACAACATCAGCAGATCAGGCTTCATCGGGGAACACGGGTTCAGTGCGCTGCTGGAAAGAAAAGAAGGGAACTACCTCTTTGATACCGGTCCCGGTCTCTCTCTGCCCCTCAATCTCAAAGCGCTTCAGAAAGACCTGACCGGCCTGCACAAGGTGTTCTTGAGCCATGGTCATTATGACCATACGGGGGGACTGAAGTGGGTCCTTGAGCAAGGGGAAACAATGGAAGTGATCGCTCATCCCGCTGTCTTTTCCGAGCATATGGTCGTCGATCCGGGCAAGCCCGAGGCCGCACCGCGATATGTCGGCTGTCCTTTTTCCCGGGAGGCGCTGGAAGACCTGGGTGCGAACTTCGTCTTTCTGGACCGCACCCGGGAGGCTGCGCCCGGTCTCTGGTTCCTGGCCGGATTCGAACGCGACCCCCAATTTCTTCCTGAAGATGCTCGGCTGGTCTCGCGGCAGAACGGGAAGCTTGTTCGGGATCCCCTGCTGGATGATGCGAGCCTGCTTCTGGAAACT
>CAZEGG010000347.1:0-3736 GCA_964511755.1 uncultured Desulfobacteraceae bacterium
GTGGCGAGAATGGAGCTCAAGGCAGCGGCGGGTATACTGTCAGTAGAAGACGTGAAGGCCGTAAATGCCTTATTGGAGCCGGCCAAGGTGGATGGACAACCGTGATCCGTCCTGGTTGCGTTACTGATTCGGCAGTCGTGGCCAGGGCCGGGACGTTGTGGGGGAAAGGGGCCATACTACAATGAATATGCGACGGATCGGGAAAATGCTGCTCATGCTGGCGGTCGGTGTGGCCGGGGCAGTCGGCGTATACATTTATTTTCACGGCAAGGGTGCACCCACACAATCCCTGACGCTCTATGGGAATATTGATATCCGACAGATCCATCTGGCCTTTCAGAATACTGGACGTATCGGGCGGCTGAATGTTGAAGAGGGTGACCGGGTGGAAAAGGGTGAGCTTGTCGCGGAAATGGATCCCACGCGCTATGAGGAAGCCGTTTCCCGTGCCCGTGCCGTTGCGCTGGCCCAGAAAGAACTGGTAGGGAAACTGCTGGCCGGGAGCCGGCCCGAAGAAATTGCTGAGGCCCGTGCCAAGGCGCGCGCTGCTGAGGCGCTCTCTTGGGATGCGGAACAGACTTACAACAGGCTTAGAGGCCTTGCCAGCAGCGAGTATGTCTCTCAACAGACACTAGATCAGGCAGAGGCCGCATACAAGGCGGCAGTCGCGGATCTGGATGCCCTGCGGCAGGCCCTGGCGCTTGCGGTAAAGGGGCCAAGAAAGGAGGATATAGCCGCTGCTCAAGCGCAGCTCAAGGCGGACGAGGCGGCCTTGGCATTCGCCGAAACGGAGTTGGCGGATACCAGGCTCTATGCACCGGAAGATGGGGTGATACAGGATCGCATCCTGGAGCCCGGTGCTATGGCCTTTCCACAGACCCCGGTATTTGTCATGGCGTTGACGGAGCCGGTCTGGGTGCGCGCCTACGTGCCGGAATCAGACCTTGGAAAAATCTTTCTCGGTATGAAAGCCGAGATAACGACTGATAGTTTCCCGGGGAAGGTCTACACCGGATGGGTAGGTTTTATCTCACCCACAGCAGAGTTTACCCCCAAGGAGGTGGAGACCGTTGAGATACGGAGCAAACTCGTCTATCAGGCGCGCATCTACGCCTGCAATCCGGAGGATGAATTGCGGCTCGGGATGCCTGCGACCGTGAGCATTTCGCTGGACCAGCCACGCACCGGGGGTGGCGCGAAAAGTGGGAATGCCTGCGCGCCAGGGGTGGGTTCCGGTAATGGGCGGTGAAGAGGCCCCAAAAAGGGTGGCCGTTGTCCTTAACGGTGTTGTCAAGACCTTCAGACTGGGCCAGCGGAGAACGGATGCTGTCAAAGGCGTCACCGCTGCAGTGCGCCAGGGTATCGTCACCGGTCTCATAGGTCCGGATGCCGCTGGGAAAACCACCCTTATGCGCCTGCTTACCGGACTTCTTTTGCCGGATGCCGGTTCGATAGAGGTCATGGGTCTGGATGTGCTCCGGAATCCCCTTGGGGTCCAGGAGTTGGTCCGTTATATGCCTCAGCGCTTCGGGCTGTACGAGGATCTGACGGTCCAAGAGAATCTGGATCTCTACGCGGATCTCCAGGGTGTACCGGTCCCTTCCCGTCCCGGCCGCTACGGAGATCTCTTGAAGATGACCGGGCTGCAGCCATTTATGCGGAGACTGGCCAGAGATCTCTCCGGGGGCATGAAACAGAAGCTCGGTCTTGCTTGCACGCTCGTGCGGCCGCCCCGTCTGCTCGTCTTGGATGAACCGACTGTTGGGGTAGATCCAGTATCCCGCCGGGAGCTCTGGAGCATAGTGTACAGGCTTGTTGAGCAGGAGCGCATGACCGTTTTCCTGAGCACTGCGTATCTTGACGAGGCAGAGCGGTGTGGCGACGTCCTCCTTATGCACCGTGGCAAAATACTCGGCCAGGGACCGCCCTCGGATTTCAGCAGACACATGACCGGCCGGAGTTTTCTGGCCTCCGCCCCGGGAATCAATAAGCGATCGTTGCAGGAACGGCTGGGACGTGTTCCCGGTGTCCTCGATGCCACCATCCAGGCCGCCGGCATACGGTTGGTGACGGAGGAGGCCGCGATACCGGACTTGACCGGCATGCTACCAGAAGTCGCCGGCCTTGCTGTCCGTCCCGTCCCGCCACGATTTGAGGATCGTTTCATAGCCCTATTGCGCGGAGAGATTGAAAGCCCCATAATTTCGCCGGTAAAACGGAGAGAGGTGACCGGCACCGCCGAAGATGTCATTCTCGTTGAGGGTGTCAAACGCCGCTTCGGCGATTTTACCGCGGTCAGGGACGTGACTTTCACGGTCAGACAGGGCGAGGTATTCGGCCTTCTTGGGGCCAACGGCGCCGGTAAATCCACCATGTTCCGAATGCTCTGCGGGCTGTTGCCACCGACGGAGGGGACCCTGCTGGTGGCGGGCGAGGATCTGCGGCGTGCCCCATCGAGGGCCAGGGGCCGCGTCGGGTACATGGCCCAGAAGTTCTCGCTCTATATAGATCTTACGGTGATGGAGAACCTGCACTTCTTCGCAAGCGCCTATGGGCTGACCGGAAGACAGCGGCGCGGAGAGATACTCGATGTCCTTGAGGAGTTCGGCCTTCGAGAATATGCCGATGACGCGAGCGGAGAGTTACCTCTTGGTTATAAGCAGCGTCTGGCCTTAGCCGCCGCCCTGACGCACTCTCCGGAGATTCTCTTTCTGGACGAGCCAACATCCGGGGTGGACCCGATAGCCAGACGGGAGTTTTGGCACCGGATCAACACCCTCTCAGAGCAAGGGGTTACGGTCCTGGTCACCACCCATTTCATGGAGGAGGCCGAATACTGTGACCGTCTAATAATCATGGCCGAAGGAAGCATATTGGCCCAGGGGACGCCGGAAGAGATGAAGGTCCCGTTTCGTGCCGCAGATAATCCCTTCCCCGCCATAGAGGACGTTTTCATAGACCTCGTCGAGGCCCATGAATCCGAGACCGGCGGGGCTTTAAAAGGCCTCAGACGGTGATGTGGAGGGGACGGATGCTGCAGATCGGATTCATGCGAATTAAGGGGCTCATGCGAAAAGAGACGCTCCAGATCGTGCGGGATCCCTCCAGTATAGCGATTGCTTTTATTCTGCCTATGGTCCTGCTCCTGATCTTCGGCTACGGTGTCTCCCTGGATGCGGAGCACGTGCCCCTGGCCCTGGTCACTGAGAAACAGTCCCCGCAGGCATCGAGTTTTTTTGGGTCTTTTTATGCATCCCGCTATTTTGAACCGCTGGTCCTGCCTGATATCCATGAGGCGCAGGAGGCCATGAAGGCGGGCCGCGTTGATGCGATCATCTGGCTTCGCAACGATTTCGCCGAGACGCTGCTGTCCTCGCGTTCTTCTTCCATAGGGTTTTTTGTCAATGGGGTAGACGCCAACAACGCCAGGATCATCGAGGGCTACGTACAGGGGGTGTGGGCAAACTGGTTGACCCGGTATGCCGCAGTTTCGGGCCAGAGTGCGTTCGTCCCGGCGGTACTTGAACAACGCGTCTGGTTCAATCAGGAACTTCGGAGCCGGAATTTTCTCGTACCAGGTCTCATTGCCGTGATCATGACACTTATCGGCGCCTTACTTACCGCCATGGTGGTAGCGCGGGAATGGGAGCGGGGCACCATGGAGGCCCTGATGGTGACGCCGGTGACTGTCCGGGAGATCCTACTGGGCAAGTTCATCCCCTATTTTGTGCTGGGC
>CAZEGG010000348.1:0-3733 GCA_964511755.1 uncultured Desulfobacteraceae bacterium
TGTCCAGGATGCCGCCGAAGTCCTGATGAAGCTTTGCGTGCAGCACCACGCCCAGGTGCTCCAGCGTAAAACCCTTCTCCATGGCGCCGTCACCCACCCTGATCCAGGAAATGTCCCGCTGTCCGATATGCATGACCCCCTGGATATAATTGACGAGATGGTGGATCTGGCGTTCCAGGATGGGCTCGAAATCCGCCTGCATTTCACGGCCGGCGACCTCGACGTAGATGCCCAGCGGAAGGGTGTCGCCCTTCTTCAGATCCTTCACATTCGGGCCGACCACGGTCACCTTTCCGTCTTCGACCGCGTTCATGTCCGCCATCTTGCAGAGCTCGGTGCACTGGGTCTTGCCGCCCCCCATCTCAATGAAAAGATCGTCCTTGCGCACACGCTCTCCCTCAAAGGCAGGCCCGTAGGCCATGGGGATATCCACCTTCGAGACGCTTACCTTGAGCCCGCGCACTTCGATGGACTTTGCCGTCATCTGCTCATGGGCCACGTTGGCCACCACGTGCTCATAGGTGCACACGCCTGTGGGCAGGACCTCCGGAATGTCCGTATCCGCGATGGTCGGGAAGCCCCAGTTGATGGCCCCCGCTGCATTGGCTGCCCACTCGGCATTCACATCCCCGAGGGCGTTGACAAAAGCAAAGATACGGTCCTTCTGGTATTTGAGCTGTTTCTTGTAATCGCCGGGCTGGATGCCGCCGAAGGACATGCCCGCACGGTTCGCAAATCCCAAAGCAAACACCGCCGCGGAAATATCCGGGCCGAAGGGCACGAGGCGCGTGTTCCATCCGATCTGGACATCCGCTTCCAGCAGCTGCTCGGCAAAGGTGGTTCCGCTCTGGTTCGCGGCCATGAACACGTACAGATTCTTCTGCTGGTATTCCTCGGCAATCAGTTTTGCGGTTGCGGCGTCCGGCGCTGCACCCACGATGGCGGCAAAGCCCGGGGCAGTCCCATCCACGAATTCCACGCCGCGCTTTCTCATGATGGCGTCGTCCGCCGCACCCAGCCAGAGCTTGCCGTTGTCCAGGTCCGGATCTTCTATTTCCGGCTGGTAAAAATCAGGATGCTCCACATACCGGATCGCCTCCACGATCTCTTCGGCAAAGAGGGCGGCCATCCCCGCATCCAGAAGGGGCCCAAGATAGGGCAGATGGAAATCCTTCTTGATATGGGGCGGCAACAGCTTCCGACAGAAATCCATCACTTCTCTGGCTGAATCCAGGTCCGTCACCTTGATGCCCGTCAGAGAATAGATGATGGGCAGGTAATAGGCAGTGTTGGGAAATTCCAGTTTCTGGCTCCCGCCGTATGTCTCAAGGGCCCGTTTGTATATTCCTTCCGCCTTGGAAACAATATTGTAGCCGCCTTGAATGGCCGCAAATGCTACTAATTTCGACATCTTTTCATTCCTCCCTTCTTAAGAGGCTTATCATAATCATTACGCGGCTTCCATCTCACGGCGTGCCGCCATATCAAACAGGACCCGCTCCCGGGCCTTATCGATGCCAAGGGCCTTTCGCTTCTTGTCAATATGGGCGATCATCTTGCGGGCATGTTCCACAGGGTCCGCCTCAAAATCCCACATGCCCCCGTAGACATCCTCCAGATCCTTGAAAAGATAGTTCTGGAATACCGGAGAGCCGGTGACCGGTATCGATGCCCCGCCAAACACCGTATAAACGCCTGAGGCCACGAAGTAATGGCCGATGCTAATGGCCTTTTCGCTCATCCACTCAGGCGCCGACCCAGCCGCGGGAAGGTCGCTGATGTCATTTCCCAGCCCTCCGGCCTTCACCACTTCGGTGGCCGCCATGAGGATGCGGCTGTTGTCCACGCACGAACCCATGTGGAGCACCGGCGGGATCCCGACGGTCTCGCAGACCTCGGCAAGGCCGGGACCGCAGTACACTCTGGCAGATTCGGGCGTCAGCAGCCCCACCTTCCCCGCTGCAATGGCACTGCACCCGGTCGTCAAAACGATGACATCATGTTTGATGAGTTCCTTTATGATGGTGATATGCTCATCATCGTGCTTGGTCCGGGCATTGTTGCACCCCACCACACCGGCGACCCCACGGATACGACCGTTGATGATATTGTCATTGAGGGGGGTATAGGATCCACGGAAGGTCCCGCCCAGATGGTAGTTAATCGCCTCGTAACTGAACCCTGCAATCAACTCGGAGGAGTTATCCGGGATAACCACTTCTTTTTCCCGCTTGGGGAAGTTTTCTATGGCAAGTTTGACGATCTTCTTGGCATCCTCGAATGCCGTGTGCTCGTCGAACTCGATATGAATGGTCTCACCCGATGCTATCTTTGCCTTGGGATTGGTGGTGATGATCTTGGTGTGGAAGCACTTGGCCACGCTGGCTATGTTCTCCATGATGCACTGAAGATCCACCACCATGGCGTCTACCGCACCGGTCACAATGGCCAGTTCCTGCTGCAGGTAGTTGCCGGCCAAAGGTACCCCGTGCCGCATGAGGATCTCGTTGGCCGTGCAGCAAATTCCGGACAACTGAATCCCGTTTGCGCCTTTTTCCTTTGCGAGTTCAACCATTTCAGGAAGCTGGGCTGCCTCCACGATCATCTCGCTCAGAAGCGGCTCATGTCCATGAATGACAATGTTCACCTGATCTTCTTTGAGCACACCGAGGTTGGCAGAACTTCGCACCGGATAGGGACATCCAAACAGAATGTCCTGGAGATCAGTGGCGATCATGGATCCGCCCCAGCCGTCCCCGAGCGCAGCCCTGGTAAACTGGTGTTCAAGATTCTCGTAGTCCTGGTCCACGCCCATGTGGGTCCGGTGCATGATCTCCACGATCTCCCGGTCAACCCCGCGAGGCACAACACCCAGCTTCTTCCACAGTTCATACCTTGGTTTCGGCGCCCGCTTGGCGGTACAGACTTCCCCCTCCTGCTGACCCCACTGGGCCAGTGCCTTCTCAGCCACTTCCAGGGCGATCTCGTCCATATCCCGGTCGAGGATCTCCCCGTTCTCGCCTTCAATCGTCGTATCAACATCAAAATCAGGGGCGATTTCAAGAAGTTTTCTGGTATCCTGGATCTTATAGTCTTCCACTTCTTTCCTGGCTGCAGCCAGGAATGTCTCTGCGACGCCTCTGCCATGATCCGAATGGGCGGCAGCGCCGGCCGCGACCATCCTGGCGAAATTTCTGGCCGCTATGGTCTCAGCGGTCGCGCCACACAGGCCTTTTCGCGTGTCCTCTCCTTCTATCCCGCCTTTCGGAAGCGGCAATCTGCAGGGGCCCTGTGCGCAATTCTTGCAGCAGGTTCCCTGTACACCGATGTTGCACGCCTTCATTGTCTGGGCCCGGTCAAAGATGGTTTCTATGTCCAACTCCCTTGAGCGCTCGATCATCTTCTGAGCGGTCGGGTCTATGGACAGATCCCGCGGACTGGGCGCGGGCTTTTCCTTCTTCTTGGCCGCCACAGTCTTTTTGACTTCTTCTGTTGCCATTCTCGAGGTTCCTCCTCTTCGCTAGTACGGTTTACGTGAATGTTCAGGAGTGCTTATGAACACGTTGCAGATTGAGGATCAACTTATCCACCAGCGACAACTGCTCCGCAGCGGCTGTTTTGGGTTTTGCCCCGCCCTCTCCTGCCGCTCGTTTTGCCTCCAGCTCGGCCCTTTCCTGAGCCCGTTTCTGCCTGAGCGCCAGCAATTCCTCTTTTTCCCGCGCCTTGGCCGCCA
>CAZEGG010000349.1:0-3723 GCA_964511755.1 uncultured Desulfobacteraceae bacterium
CTCCGTTTATATAGTTCTGCAATCTCTTCACTCCCATAATCACTCCTCCTCAGATGCGTTTTTTGCGGCTAAGTTACCATTGCGCTTCTGCATTGTCAACGCAAATAGGTTCGCCCTGATCACCAGCAAGGCCCCTCTCCAAGCCCTCTGCCGCACCACAGATGTAGACAAAATTTGACGCTGGATTTGGAGTTCCGAGGATTGGGTATAATCATTCGGATATTGCGCGTCCGGGATTTTTTTGCCATTATAATATGAAACCAGGAGGTTCATGATGAAAATCAGAATCCTGTCCGCCGCCGATGTCAAGGCCGCCTTGTCCATGCCAGAAGCGATCCAGGCCATGAAGTCCGCTTTCGGTCAGTTTTCCGCAGGCAGAGCAGTGGCTCCCCTCAGATCCGGCCTCAACACGGAAAAGGGGGTGACCCTCCTCATGCCTGCCTACCTTCAGGAAAGCAGAGACATGGCCATTAAGATCGTGTCCGTGTACGGGAAGAACCCGGAAATCGGTCTTCCCACTGTTACTGCGATCGTCACCGTCCTGGATCCGGACACGGGTATGCCCGTGGCGTTCATGGACGGGCAGAGCCTGACCGCACTCCGTACCGGAGCCGCAGGCGGCCTCGCCGCCGACCTGCTTTCCCGGAAAGACGCGCGAAAGATGGTTCTCTTTGGGGCCGGCGTTCAGGGGCGGTCCCAGTTGCTCGCGGCCATGACTGTTCGTTCCATAGAGGAAATCTTCGTGGTGGATCACAATGAAGGAAGAGCAAAGGATCTGGCCGAAGAAATCCGGACATGGCCCCATGCTCCTGAGGTCACAGTCCCCTCCTCCATCCGGGAAGCGGTTCAGGCCGCCGATATCGTACTTGCCGCCACCACCAGTACAACCCCGGTCTTTGACGGCAATGACCTGCAGCCGGGGACGCATGTTACTGGGGTGGGGGCGTTTACTCCGGATATGCAGGAGATTGATGAAAATACCGTCAGGCGCGCCAGGGTCATTGTTGATTCACGAGAAGCGTGCCTGGCAGAGGCAGGCGATATCATCAAGTCCAGGGCACATATCGATGCGGAGTTGGGTGATATTGTCAATGGCAGGAGTCCCGGGCGGCAAGACCGGGAAGAGATAACCTTCTTCAAATCTGTCGGTCTGGCAGCCCAGGACGCAGCGGCAGCACGTGCGGCTCTGGCCGGGGCGGAAATCAAGGGCCTGGGCACCCTCGCTGAATTGGCCTGATCACGATGCTACCACCTCTTTCACGGCTTCGCTGAAGATAGAGAGGCATGTGTCGATCTCGTGGGAATTCACGATAAGGGCCGGGCAGAAGCGAATGCTGTTTTCCCCGCACCCCAGCAGCAGAAGGCCTTTCCCGAACGCGGCGGTAATAATTTCGTTTCTCCAGTTCCGGGCAGGCTCCTTGGTTTCCCGGTCCTTCACCAGTTCGACCGCCACCATCAGTCCCTTGCCCCGCACGTCTCCCATGCACTCCCACTCCTTCTGGAGCTGCTTCAATCCCTCCATCAGATATGCGCCCTGGGTCGCGGCGTTTTCTATCAGCCCCTGCTCCAGCAGTTCTATGGTCTTCATGGCGGCCTCGCACGAAACCGGGTTGCCTCCAAAGGTGGATGCATGGGATCCTGCCTCCCACTCCATGATATGGGATTTGGCAACTAGGGCACCCAAGGGCAGGCCCGAGGCAATGCCCTTTGCCAGGGTCGTCATCTCAGGTTCCACTCCAAAGTGCTCCATGGCAAACATCTTCCCCGTCCGTCCCATCCCCGACTGCACCTCATCCGCCACGTACAGGATATCGTACTTCCGGGCTGTCTTGTAGAGCTCCCGGTGAAACTCCGGCGGCGGGACGATGTAGCCTCCTTCTCCCTGAATGGGCTCCACGAATATGGCGGCGACCTCTTCGGGCGGGATGGTGGTCCTGAACAGAGTATCCTCGAACCATCGCACGCAGGCAAGATCGCAGCTCGGATACCGCAGGTTATACGCGCAGCGGTAGCAGTAGGCATACGGCAGGTGGGTGATACCCGGCACCAGCGGGTTATAATGTCTTTTCTGGATGGCCTTGCTCGCCGTGAGGGATAACGCACCCATGGTCCTCCCGTGGAAGGCCCCGAAAAAGGCCAGATTCAGTTCCCGGTTTGTCCGCCAGCGCGCAAGTTTCAGTGCGGCTTCCACGGCTTCCGCCCCGGAATTTCCGAAATACACCTTCTTGCTGTCGTTCCCCGGCGCCAGCAGGGCGAGCTTCTCCGCCAGTGCAATCTGGGACGTGTAGTAAAAGTCGGTTCCCGACATGTGCAGGAGTTTTTCCGCCTGGCGGTGAATGGCCTTCACTACCTCCGGATGGCAGTGCCCTGTGGAGCAGACGGCGATGCCGGCGGTGAAATCCAGGAAGGAATTCCCGTCAACATCCTCCACCCATGCCCCGCTTCCCTTTTCCGCCACGAGGGGATAGCCCCGCGTGTAAGATGGAGAGACATAGGTTCCGTCCAATTTTATGAGCTTGGCTGCCCGCGGGCCGGGCAGAGCCGTGTTTATCTTCGGTAGTCGTTTCATGATCCCTCCACTGCAGCATTAGGATAAGTTACTAAAATAATAAATATTATAGAATACATTCATCCGGGTCAAGATAAATCCCTCCTTACACTTCTTTCACGCTTTGGGACCCTGGCGAATCTGCTTGACAGGAAGAGAGAAAATGGTTAAACCATTATAAGACTGAAGGGTTGGCTTTTGGTTGACAACGGTCATTCGTGCATGATTTCATTGTTCCCAGGGAATTTCCAATAATGTTCTCACCGGCCAAACAGAACCGGGTGTTTCAGGATGTTGTCCAGCAGATCCAGGAACATATTCTTTCAGGAACCCTGAAGACAGGAGACACGCTGCCTTCCGAGCGGGACCTGCGGACCGTGTTCCAGGTAAGCAGGGGAACCATCCGCGAAGCCCTTCGCGTGCTGGAACAAAAGGGCCTGATAGAGATCAAACTCGGCGTGGGGGGGGGAGCGGTCGTACGTTCCGCTTCGGTGGACAAGGTTGCTGAAAGCCTCGCACTCCTGATCCGGCACCAGAAGGTCTCCCTCGGCCATCTGGCCGAATTTCGCGAGGGACTGGAAGGAGACATTGCCGCTCTTGCCTCGCAGAGGGCCGATACGGACGACATCCTGTGCTTGGAAACCCTTCTTCAAAAGGCGCAGGAATATGCAGAGAAGGGAACCGAATATACCGGACAATTTCTCGAGGCGGACAGGAATATCCATTTAACCCTCGCCCGGATCACCGGGAATCCTGTTTACGAGTCCGTTGAACAGATCGTGCAGGGAAACATAATTCCGTACTACGAATCGCGCCTGGAGATGGAGGCCCGGCGGCTCCGGGAAAACTGCAATGACCTGCAGGGCATTGTGGAGGCGGTCAAGCTGGGGCGTGCGGAAGAAGCGCGTTCACTGACAAGGAAACACGTTGCAAAATTCAGCACATACATGGAAAAGAAGGTAAGGTAGAAATGGCGGACAGGCGGATCACACAGCACCCCATCCTGGATATTCCCGACAGGGAGAAGATCCACTTTTTCTGGAACGGGGAGAAATTGTCAGGGCTGAAAAATGAGACCATAGCATCGGCCCTTTTTGCACACAACATCCACATCTTCGGCCATCACCCGAAAGACGGCAGCGCCCAGGGTCTCTTCTGTGCCAACGGACAATGCT
>CAZEGG010000350.1:0-3715 GCA_964511755.1 uncultured Desulfobacteraceae bacterium
AGAGATCGAAAAGCAGGACGGACACCTCGGTATCGGTGAGAAAAAGAGGATGGATATTGCTCTGCCTCAGGTATTCGGTCACCGAGTGATAGTTGGCGAAGTCGCCGTTATGGACCAGTGCCTCGTTCAGCCCCACAAAAGGATGAGCCCCTCCGGGATGCCATACACGTCCTTTCGTCGGGTACCGCTGATGGGCTATCCAGATGTGGGCCCTGAAATCCTCCAGTTCATAGTACTGAACCACCTGTTCCGCGTATCCCACAATCTTCAGGATGAAAAAATTTCTCCCGTGCGACAGCACGAAGGCGCTTTGTTTGCCTACGGCGTCATAATATGTCCTGTTGATCATGAAGCTGTTCCGGTATACGAATTCGTCTTCCGCCTCCCGGGGGCTGAGCGCCTGCAGACCCTTTTCCTTCACAAAGTCCGTGAGCACTTCCGGTTTTACGCGCACCATGTACCGCCGGACGTCCGGCGGTCTTATCTCCAACCCGGGGACATCCCGATAATCCCGCACATGCGAAAGGCTCTCCGCAAAATCGATCCGAAAGAAGGGTTTGATAAACCGCTCATCGAGATGGGTTTGCACCCCCTCGTCGAGCACGGCAATATGGAGCAGGTAGTCCTCTTCCAGCATTTCTTCGGAGATCCCCATCGCCACATGATCAAATCCCATTGCGGCAATACCGCCGCCTCGTCCGTTTCCGCGGTTGTGCATCTGCCTGGAAGGTTCGTGGATATGTTTCCCCCGCACCGGGACGCTGCAAGCAAGTCCGGTGACCCCGCAGCCCCCTTCCGCCTCGGTCTCGTAACGGGAGCCGGGCCGCAACCCGGCCACCAGATGTCTCCTGGAATCAATAATGTTCCGAATACGTTCGTTCTGCTTCATGGCTACCATCATCGCTTTTCTTCACAAGAGTTTCAGACCCGTCAGCAGGATAAAAAATCTTATGCCCTACGCCTTAAGCCCTTTGCCCTATGCCCTATGCCCTATACCCTAGTTTTTTTCCATGTAATCCAAATGCACCAGGCAATCGGTCCTACCCACCAACTCCCGGATGCTCTTCATGCCCAACCTCTTCAGAATCCGGCCGAGTTCTTCGAGCCAGGCCAGGTACATGTTGATGATCCGCTGCGTTCCCCAATCCTGGCTTATGAGGTCCATCAGCTCGGGGTCAGTGGTCGCGATGCCCCGCGCACACCCCCTCCCGCTTTCGCAGTTAAGGCACCTGACGCACTCGAGAGCCACCAGATCCGCAGTACCGATACAGATTCCGTCCGCGCCCAGTGCGATAATCTTGGCAGTGTCGTGGGGCGTCCTGATCCCGCCACTGGCAATGACGGTCATCTTATCCCGGACCCCCTCTTCTTCCAGGAAGCGGTGCACCTTCGGGAGAGCATATTCTATGGGCATCGCTATGTTTTTCTTGGCGATTTCCGGTGCTGCTCCTGTACCGCCATAGCTTCCGTCAAGATGAATGATATGGGCCCCCGCGTAATAACTCCCCACCGCCACCATATCAACATCCGTCGGGGTGGAGACCTTCACCGAGACCAGTGCCTTGGGGTTCATGGCCTTTATCCAATCCACGTGCTTCTTGTGATCCTCCACCGAGTAGACACTGTGGAAGGGAAATGGAGAAAACAGGGGGTACCCGACCACGGCCTCCCGCATGCGGGCAACGCTGGCAGTAACCTTATCCCCGAGCAGGTGTCCCCCGAGCCCCGGTTTCGCTCCCTGGGCATACTTAAATTCCACAATCCTGACGCGCTGAATGGTTTCTTCCCGTACACCGAAAAGTCCCGTAGCGACCTGGGTGATGATGTGTTCGTTGTACGGCTCCAGTTCGTCAGGGTATCCTCCTTCGCCCGTGCAGCAGAAGGTGCCCAGCGCGGCTGCAGCCCGGACACGGCTCAGCATGGTGTGGATGCTCACCGATCCATAGGACATGCCCCCGCCGTAGAAAGGCACCGGTATCCTGATCCGGTATGATTCATCTCCTCTCCTGTTCAGGTTCAACCCCATGTCCGGCATGTCAGCGCCGTTCTGTGCAGCACTGTTTCCTTCCGCTTTCGGCAGAACCAGCCGCAGCTTGTCGAATCCTCCACCGGAATTTCCTATTTTATATTCCAGACCCGCAGCGGGGACGCGGCCGTACTCCGCCATGTGCCATGTGCTCGCCAGGAGATCTGCGGTCCAGCGAAAATCACCGAGGGCGTCGAAATCCTGGTTGCGTCTGAGTGAAAGTGCATTCTGCGGGCATATCTTATAGCACGGGTCAGGGCACTCGGGCCCCACACACCGGTATGGGTGCTTCACCAGCACCATTCCCCGTTTTGCCACGTGTACCCCGTAGGGGCAAACCTCGACGCATTTCCCGCATGCAATGCAGTCATCGGTCCTGTGCAAACGGTATTTTCCGATGGCGTTTCTGAATCGGGACGGTGCCTCCACCACTTCCGGGAATTTGAAATCAGTCCTGCTATTCAAGCTCAAATCCCTCCTTCAGTTCTCCCAGCGACCCGAACGTGGCTTCGTCCAGATCCTCAAAAAACATGGCCCTGCCCGCCTCACCGCGAAGGCGGCGTGCGTCCCTGATTCCCATGGCCCCCATGACCTCGAGGAGCTGGTTCTGCCAGGCGCCGATGAGATTGATGCTCCGCAAGGCGACCCATTCGGGAGAGGCCTCCTCGATACAGACCGGGCAGGGAAGACCTTTCACACAGCGCCGGCACATCCTGCATTCCAGGGAGACGAGCATGGCAAAATCCACGCACACCGCGTCGGCACCGCAGATAATGGCCTTGGCCACATGTTCCGCCATTGCCAGGCCCCCACTGGCGAGAAGTGTGACCCGCTCTCTCATGTTTGCTTCAACGAGTTTCAAATGTGCGGCTCTGATCCCTTCCTTGAGGCTGCGGGAGTGATCGTCCAGGAAAGCGCCTTCCCTGCTCCCTTGTATGTGAAGCAGGGAAAAACCGGCCTCTGCCAGACCCAGGACTCTCTGCTCGATGCCGTCTTCCAAGGGTACTGTAACGATCGTCATCGGACCGGGACCTTCTTTTCCCGCAAATTTCCCGGAGATTTCTTCGGCCGCGGATGCCGCCATCTCCACCATGGGATGACGCTCCTGCAGCGCCGTTTCCCCGGCTGGAGCCTCCGTCAGGACCGGAATGACGTTTTCTGCAAAGGCAGCAAGATCCTCGCTCATCTGCTCTTCCGGCACGGCCAGCAAGGTCCCCAGCCGTTTTGCAGCCATTGCCCACCCTTTGACGGTCCGGTCTGCGATGGATCCGAAAGAGGGGATCCGCAATATGATGGGAAGGGGGATATCTATGATCGCGTTGAGGTCGCCGTCCGGGTTCCCATCCCCGTCGAACGTGAGGAAGGCCGGTCTCCTTCCCAGATCTACCGCAGTGCTGATATATTCCCGCCCGTGAATCCCGTCTCTTGTGGGGCGCACGATTTCGGACATATCCGTCCACATGGAATCAAACCCCGGACCGCTGAATGGCCCGGGATATCCTGCCCCCGAAACGGGAATCTGTCCCGTCTCCGCCTGATACCACAGCCTGGCGATGATGTCGGGGGTCCAGTACCTGTCGCCGATTACCTTGAATTCCGGGCTCAAGGATTTGTGGATCAGTTCCTTCGGACAGCTCTGCACGCACCTGAAGCAGTTCATGCACTCGTTGTCAATGGAATCGATCATCT
>CAZEGG010000351.1:0-1314 GCA_964511755.1 uncultured Desulfobacteraceae bacterium
TGCGCCGGGGTTCAGCCGACTGCACGGCATGCAACAAAGTGATCCTGTTCAACCTTTTCCATTTTTCGGGCGGTCTCACTTGAACTATGGAGAGCGCTCGTGTATGCTGGCCGATATTTCAAGAGGAGATGGAATCGAATGCAGATTACAGAAGAGGTCTTTTTTATACCCGGACAGGACGAATTTATCCCGGATTCCCACGCCTATGTTCTGGGACAGCCGTCCACGAAGGATCTCACCCTGGTGGACGCCGGGCTTATGGGGAAGGGACAATACAAGGTTGAGGCAATAGAAAAGGATGGGATCGATCCCTCTGCGATCAAACGGGTCATCATGACCCATACACATCTGGACCATATCGGCTGCCTCACGGAAATCCTGGAATCGATTCCGAAAGCCGAACTCTGGGTTCACGGTGTAGAGGGAACGCCTCTGGAAGAAGGCGATGAACGAACCGTCTACGGCATGGACATGTTCCGCCAGATGTGCCAGGCCCAGTACCGTATCAAAGCGGGCGCCTTTCGCTTTCAGGTGGACCGCAAACTGGAAGGAGGAGAAGTTATCCAAATAGGCGGCATGTCCTGGAAGGTGCTCCATATTCCGGGACACTCTCCCGGCAGCATCGCCCTTTACCATGCCGACGGAAAGACTCTCATTCCAGGGGACACGGTGTACGCGGATTACGCCATCGGGCGGTTTGATCTCCACGGCGCAAGCGGCCGTGAGCTCAGGGATTCCCTCAACCTTCTCGCCGGCCTGGAGGTGGAGATTCTGCTCCCCGGTCATAACCGGATCATGGAGCACGTGCCGGATGGATACATCCGTGACACGGCACGGCAGTGGGAGCCGTATCTCTCATAGGAACTACAGATGAGGATAGGCTGAAATGAAAGTACTGAATCCCGAACACGTGAAGGCCGTCACAGCCGTGATCAACAATTGCCCTTATTTCAAACTCCTCTCCGCTGAGCTCAAATCTCTGGAGTGGGGAGAATCATACCTGGAATTAGAGGTTCAGGAAAAACACTTTCAACCCTACGGAATTGTCCATGGCGGCGTCTGCGCTTCCATACTTGATGCAGCCGCCTTCTGGGCAATCTATGCCGGCTTTGAGGAAGTGGTGGGGTTAACCACGGTCGAGATGAAAATCAACTACCTCGCACCGGTAAGCGAGGGACGCCTCATCGCGAAGGGGAGATGCATCAAGGCAGGAAAGACCATTTGCCTGGGTGACGCCACCATACACGACGATAAGGACAGGCTTGTCGCCCACGGAACATCGACTGTGATGGTCCTCGATTCCATGCTCATCAA
>CAZEGG010000351.1:1414-3687 GCA_964511755.1 uncultured Desulfobacteraceae bacterium
CCTCCAGCATGGCGTACCGGTATCCCCTCGGTCCGAACCGGTCTTCGAGGGCTTTCAGGTCGGCCATGAACAGAAAATGAAGGGCGGCGTTGGCAAGCCATGCCTGGTCCAGGCAGATGCGTGCCATGTCTTCCATGAATCGCCCTTCCTTTACTATCCCGAGACTGCCCGTTTCACTGTCCACAAGATAGTAGCCCGGATTCCGACTCTCCGTACCATTCATCAAGAGCCCGGCACAGACCAGCCGCCCCCGGTTTTCAGAGGCCGTTATGGAAAGGCCCTCGATCAATGCGCCGACAACAGCATCGACCACCGGCTTCCGAACGAAATTCCGCCTGGATCGGCGGGAAAAGAGTGCATCTTTGTACTGTACCAATTCGGGCCAGGTACCGGGCCGGGGAGCACTCTCCCAATGAGCAGGAGAAGGTCCCGGACTCTGTGCCACGACCGGAGAGTCTTTTCCCGTAGCCCGCTTCACTGAAACGCCCGCCCGGTGGGCCTCAAGAGCCGCTGAATAGACCGTCTCCCGGCGAGCCGTCCGGCTCGCATCCAGGAAGTCCCGGGGAAGTTCCTCCGGGGAGGAGGGTATTCCAGGCAGGACATCTTTCCCGTTCAAATCCGGGGCCACCGCAAGGCAGATCTCCCTTTCCGGATCAAGCCCCAGGAATCGGTTCACCTCTTCATCGGAGAAATCATAGGAGCAAGAGAGGCCCCAGCCCATGGACCTTGCAGCAAGGATGAGGTTCTGGAGGAGATGTCCGGTATCCAGCAGACAGTAACGGTACCCACGACCCCGGTACTTCCAGCAGCTCCGAAAGAAGATGGCGGTAAGAAAAAAGGTGAGGGTCGGGCAGGTTTCCGCGCTTCCCGGGGACGAGCCGGTTCTCAGGGAGTGGAGACCATGCCGGGCAACGGAAAAGTGATAGAGTCCATCCTGGAGTCCTCCAATGCCTCTTGCCGCGAGGTACAATTCCACGGGGTACAGCGCCCCCGCGGAAGGCACGCTCCGGAAATAGAAGTCTCCGCTTCCCTGCCGGACCTTGGCGGTGAGGCTGTAGGTGAGAAACAGGATTGTTGAAAGGACCTTGACATCGACTTCGATCTCCTCAGAGATCACATCCGTGCCCCGAAGTATCTCGGATAATTTCTTTTCAGGAAACGATCCCGGTTCCGGCAGGGAGATGGACTTCAGCCCTGCATATTCCTTGAAGACACCCGGCTGGTTTTCCCAATCGAGAACATGTCCCTCCATGCGATTTCGATCATAGCTCGTGACGACGTGATATTGAAAGCATGAAGTGATCATTCTTCTACCCATCGGCCTGGGCCTGAGCTGAATGGACCACCATCTGGGGGAACGGGATCTCGATGCCCTTCTCGTCAAAGGTCTCCTTGATCTTCCGGGTCAGGTCAAACCTGGTGCTCCAGTAATCCGCGCTTTTCACCCAGGGGCGAACTACCAGGTTGACGCTTGAATCGGCCAGTTCGGAAACAGCAATCTGGGGAGCCGGATCGGGCAAAACCCTCTCATCTTCGTCCAGTATATTTTTCACCGCGTCATAAGCTTCCTTGATGGAAGACCCATAGCTGATGCCGATGACGAGATCCACCCGTCTCGTGTCATACCCCGAGACATTCTGGATGACGTCGCCGAAGAGCTTCCCGTTGGGGACAATAATTTTCACGTTATCCACGGTGGCGAGCTCCGTGGTAAAGAGTTCAATGTCTTTGACCGTCCCTGCAACTCCGGCGCCCTGAACATAGTCCCCTATCTTATACGGCCGAAGGACCAGAATCAGCACGCCCGCGGCAAAATTTGCCAGGGAGCCTTGCAGGGCAAAACCGATAGCAAAACCGGCCGCCCCCAGGACCGCCACGAATGAAGTGGTCTGAATCCCGAACTTCGCCAGGGCGGCAAGGACCGCAAATACCAGGATAATGACATATGCCAGGCTCCCTACGAAAGAAACGATGGCGGTATCGGTTTTTGTCTTTTTCAGTACCCTCCTACCCTCCGGCAGATAGACCGCCCGATCCCGGCAGCGATGCGGCCGAGGATCAGGATTATGATCGCTCCGATAACCTTCAGGCCGTAGGTCGTAAAGAAAAGGGTCAGTTGTTCTATGGCAGGATTCATTGAAGGGCCTCCTTTCTGACTTTGCCTCGACTATTATTGGTGAGAACTCGGGTGTGCTCCCCACACTGCAAGGGAAAACCGGTTGAGCTGGTTTTTACTCTGATTTGCTCTGGAGGCTGCCCGGGATCATCTGGCA
>CAZEGG010000352.1:0-3687 GCA_964511755.1 uncultured Desulfobacteraceae bacterium
TCTAGATATAAGATACCGCTCCTCAGAAAAAGAAGCAATCTGAAATGGGAGCGTTGACTCGCCAGGTCCTCTTCCGGCAGGACGGCCGAGTGCACCCCGACCGTGCTGTCTGCAGTTCCTTTTCCGTGACTCTTTGGTCAGGGCTTACGAGGTAATTAGATTTTCACGTCTCCCAGAAACTACTCGGATATATGTTTCGCATGCAATGGACTTTTCCTGTTCAGGCAATTCGTTGACAACGCTGACGATTAATTGCGTATTTTCGTTCAGCACTGCTGAATGGAAAAGGGTATCGACCTCATCCTTTATACGGTCGGCGTTTCCTTGATCCACCAGGTCGAATGCAGTATAGCTGCACTCGAAACCGTGAAGGCAACCAGTGCCTTCCGGACCCTGTCGTGCCCCATGACTGAACCTTTTTGTGGTTGCCGCGCGACGGCATGGAAGCCCAGGCCCAAGGCCTTGTCCGAACAGCCCCATTCGGTTCCCGGATTGTTCGACGCCCTGGAAACGGGAGGGCCGAACGTGGCTATCATCACTGCCCAGGCCAACGGGTATTCAGCGGAGGTGGAAAGGACGTTCTTTATCTGACGCGCCCGGCGAGGCCGGAAAGCTGTTCGCACTCGCTATGGAAGCCCGACAGAAAGCGTACGAACTGGTTGGACCCCGCATCAGAGCCGAAGACGTCGACCGGCAGGTTTTGAGGATAATCCGGGACGCCGGTTATGGGGCCAATATCCTGCATCGCACCGGTCACGGATTCGGTATAACCGGGCATGAGCCGTCTTGGATGGCGCTCGGCAGCGATCATGTGCTGGAGAAGAACATGGTCATCAGCATCGAACCAGGTATCTATGTTGAAGGGGGCGGCGGATTTCGTCATTCCGACACCCTCCTGGTGATCGAGAACGGATGTGCTTCTTTGACGCAGTTTCCAGAGTTGCTTGAGGACCTGGTCCTGCCGGTCGAATAATCACCGCACCGCCCCGTGATTACCCAGGATGAGAGCAGGTCTTCCCGCGGGGATTGGATGACCGGAGCTGGGCTCAACAGCTGCACAACACAATCCAAGGCGCAAGAATAGCCTATTCTTTCCCCAGTGGAGGATTATGCCTCCGTCAGAATTTTCAATGTCACTTTGTCCACAAAATCCTTGGCCTTTTTTTGGTAGGCAGCCATGTGCGGCGAGGCTAGATGTGCTTGCAGGTCCTCCAGGCTGCGCCATTTCTCTGTCAGTGTTACAACGTTGCTATCCAGCTCCTGGCGGGGAAGGCCTGTAGGCAGGTCGATATTCGGCACATACTCTATGCATCCCCCTTCTGCAAGAACATTCGGGACATTGGATTTGAAAATTCCGATAAACTCATCCAGGTGTCCTTCCTTTACATGAATTGTCGCAACCACTCTTACCATTTCACTATCTCCTTTCTTCCATAATGGCCCCGCAGAGAGGCTGAAAACTCGATGCTAAAGATTCATTTCCATGAAGACCGCGATTGAGTAATACTTATCGAGGTTTTCGGCAGCCTGGTATGATTCCATGCTGTTATCCGCGTATGGGTCTATTTGGTGAAACCCAACGGATCGGTAAAGAGAATGGGCCGCTCCGAGGAATTCCAGGCTCTCAAGCTTCAACCGCCTGTACCCGATCGAACGGGCATCTTCCAGCAAACGGTTCACGATTGCCCGCCCGATGCCTTTTCCCCGGAAGCGCGGCGGAACATACATGCGTTGAACTTCTCCTACGCCCTCTCCGAGTTTCTTTAAACAGCCCACCCCGGCGGTCTCGCCTTTATACCGGGCAAGATAAAAACGCCCATCCGGGGGATAAAACTTGTCCGGCTCGGATAAATCGGATGCCAGCATGGCCTCAACATCGAATTCGATACCATAATCGCGCTGAATGCGCTCGTTCAACCATTCCAGATATTCGCGGATAAGCGCATCCGCCTGCTGTTTGTCCTCTTCGCTCTCAACCTGGTGAAATTGTATTTCTGCCATATACCTGCTTTATTGCCTATTCCTTTCTCTTTCTTCCGTCAGGCAGTATACGCCCCGGCCTTGTCTCGTTGATTCAAAACACTGGTTGTCCGATACACAAGCCGCCCTTCTCAGATCTCCTGCCTTCCAGCGGTTGATTAGAGCAGGTTCCCGGATGAACGGACGGCTCATGGAAATGTAATCGGCGACCCCTTGATTGATCAGACGTTCTGCCACCTCAAAGGAACGGTTCCCGCCCACGAGAATCAGAGGCGCGTTTACTCTTTCTTTAAAAGCCCTGGCCTCATTCTGAAAATAGGCCTCTTCTTCTTCAGATTTGATTCCCATGCGGCTTGGGCTGAGTTTGCCTCCGACCAGTACGCCGCCACTCAGTTCGATTGCGTCAATCCCTTCTGAAACCAGCATATCGCCAACCTTCAGGGAATCCTCCAGTTCCAGTCCGTCCTCGATAAAATCCCGGCAGTTCATTTTTGCCATAACCGGATAGTCTTTGCCTGCCGTTTGCCGGATTTCTCGAAGCACCTCCACCAAGGCTCTGGCCCGATGCCCGATCTCACCGCCGTATTCATCGGTCCTGCGGTTGAATGCCGGAGAGAGAAACTGGCTGAGGAGATACCCGTGAGCGGCATGGATCTGCACACCGTCGAACCCGGCGCTTTGTGCCCTCTTGGCAGCAGCACCATAGGATTTGACCACATTTCGTATGTCCTCGACGGTCATTTCCCGGCGCGGAGATTTCGCAGCCCCTTCCAAGTTTGACGGCGCCAGCGGCGTCCGGCCGGTTAATTTTGCGTTCGCGAAAAAACCTGCATGGGCGAGCTGCATTGCGATTTTGCCGCCGTTTTCGTGAACGGCTTTTACCATGGCCTGGAGACCCGGTATCAAAGCATCACTATAGACCCCCAATTGCCGGGGACCAGCCTGGCCTTCCTGACTGACATAGGCGTGGCTGGTGATGATCAGGCCCACCCCGCCCCTGGCGAGAGCAGTCATCAGATCGATGAGCCTGAGTGAACATGCACCTTCCTCCGTGGCCATGCCTTCCCACGTTGCCGACCGAACGAATCGGTTCGCCAGTTTCATACCGTTAATGGAGGTTTGTTCGAATAGTCTGTTCATGGTATCTTTCTCCATTCAAGTAAAGTATTAGCAGAGATTTGCCCCTTGGATCTATCTCCGGAATATCACGACATAGCCTTTGATCTCTAAGTCCCGCGAAGCGGGATCCTTGACTCGCGTTCAGGACCATGTTTTCCGCTACGGCTATCATATTAATTACATGGACTTTTTTGTAAACATATTTTTTTCTTGATTGGTATCGGTTATCAGATATATGAAAAAACAGATGCAACAAGTCGAGGGTATGACCGTCTATCCCTGGCAAAAACCCGCCTGCCGCCTATCTGAATGAGGAGGAAAAAGCAATGTCTGAGACACGTATCAGCGAACAGATCTTTGAAAGATTCCCGAGCTTCAGGCGGGGCATCGTCGTAGCCCGTAACATGAACAATCATGGATCCTCCGAGGAGCTCGAGGCCGTTTTGCTTGAAGCGCTTGTCAGCGCAGCAGCCGCGCCCATCGACCTGACAGTGGATCCGAGAACGGCTGTCTGGGACAAGACCTACCGTGCTCTGGGATGCAATCCAAAAAAGTTCCCGCCCGCCCATCTGGCTCTTCTGAAACGCG
>CAZEGG010000353.1:0-3672 GCA_964511755.1 uncultured Desulfobacteraceae bacterium
TTGCACCGTCGTGTTGATAAGATATGCTGCGAGAACAGCTGCGCATTCCAAAAGGAAAGGAACGGCACCATGTCTTTTACTCCGGGCTACATTGGCCCGCCCGAGATTTTTGAAAACGCTTTCTGCTTTCTCTTTCAGGGAGAAGAACTGCTCGCAAAAAAGCAGGACGATCGTTATCTGATTCCTCAGTTCCGGGACGTGCAAGGACTGGATCCAAGCCCCGAACCTCTGCATTATATCGGATCACTGGACGGGCGGCCATGCTACGCCGGGGAGATGGCCGCAGCGATACTTCCTCCGAAGACATTTGTACTCAAGAAGGTTCGATCTCTTTTCGAACATCTCGAAGAGCCTTTGATCGGGGTTGCTGGCCTGGCCAACCAGCTGGTTCTCTGGGATCGGAATCACCGTTTTTGCGGGAGATGCGGCCTGGAGACCGAAGACAAGACGAATGAAAGGGCCAAGGTCTGTCCTGGCTGCGGACTGATCAGCTACCCCCGCCTCTCGCCTGCGATGATTGTGGCCGTCGTCAGAGGGGACCGTCTCCTGCTCGCCCACTCTCCGCGCTTCCCCGGCGAGTTCTACAGCGTCCTGGCCGGATTTGTTGAGCCGGGAGAAACCCTTGAGGAATGCATTCGAAGGGAAATTGCCGAAGAAGTCGGCATAGAAGTCAAGAACATCCGCTATTTCGGGAGCCAGCCATGGCCCTTTCCGGATTCCCTTATGATCGCCTTTACCGCCGAATACTCCAAAGGAGAGATCACTGCTGATCCTGCTGAGATTGTCGATGCGGGATGGTTTTCAGCGGACAACCTTCCTCCCGTTCCCCCGAAAATCAGCATTGCCCGGAGATTGATCGACTGGTTTACGGAGAACACGGGAAAAAGGGGCCGATCTTAAAAAGCCATCTCCGGTTTCCAAACCTGCCAAACCTTGCCGGCCATCTTCAGGGTCTCCGTCTCCGGCGGCAGCGTGGGCTTGCCCGGAATCCACCCTGAGGGCAAAAGCTCGCCGGTTTTCTGATGGTGTTGGAATGCCTTCAATTGACGCAAGACCTCTGCGACGTTGCGGCCAACCGGAGGGGTCATTACTTCCATGGCCTGGATTACTCCCTCTGGATCGATCAGGAAGCGGCCCCGGACATCCACTCCTGCCCGCTCGTCATACACTCCATACATCTCTCCGATTTTGCCTCCGGGGTCCGCCAGCATCGGATATGGCACACCGCCGTTCACCATTTTGGAGAGTTCCTCCTCCTGCCATACCTTGTGGGAGAAAAGACTGTCTACACTGATCGACAATACTTCCACTCCCAACTCTTGAAATTCCTCGTTCTTGACGGCAACTGCCGACAATTCCGTCGGTCAGACACAGGTGAAATCTGCGGGGTAGAAACAGAGCATCACCCACTTGCCTTCGTAGTCCGAAAGCCTGATTTCCTTGGCCTTGCCCTCATGGTAGGCCTTGGTAGTAAAATCAGGGGCCTGTTTTCCAACTCGAGCTGTCATTTTGCCTTCCTCCTTTTGCGTGTTTTCAGTCATCAAAGCCTTCGTCTCGTTGGGAAAAATCGCGCTTTCTCCCGATTCCACAGGTGCATCTTTTGCTTAAGCCGTTGTGCAACCTCCTTTCTCTATTAGTGTCTCCAAAGCAGCGCAGACGGCTTCAGCAGACCCGAATGAACGACCTTTGTACCAGCGATGGCATCTGCGCCATGATCGAACAAATGAGAAAAAATCGGCCCTGCGGTGTTCATTTTTCCTCGGCGATCTGAAATTACTAGGGGATGGAGTCGGTAGCGCTGATAGATTTTCCGCGTTACCCTGTTCAACCATGTTACAAATATTGTGCCGCTTCTTCCACCGATGCCTCTTTGGTCGCATCTGACAGATATAGAAGCTCATAACTCTGAGAAATACAGACAAAAAATTGGACTGAATGGGTTATATCGGCAGGCGATATCTCCAGCCATTACGGGTGTGAACGCTGAATGCGCAACTGATAAAGTCGCAGTGCTGAGACTTTACCAGGCGGCCAAATTGCATAAATGCAATTACTTGCTGGAGTCTTCAGGCCCTTCCTTTGAAGTAAACGACTGTTAACCAATCGTTTTATTTCTTCACCGTATGCAGCGACAACGATGGCACACACCTTGCTCATTATTTCAACGCCCGATTGAATGCACCGTCGCTTGCGACGTTGCGGTTATTTCCGCGAATCCGGATTCTTGATAGGCCCTGCGGGCTTTCCGGAATGACAATAGAGGCATACCCCGCTGAACGTAGCGGAGTGGTTTATTCAAGGCAGAGGCTGATCATCACGGTTCACTGTCGTTACGGAATCCCCTTCGACCTCCGGCATATTTTTTACCATCCCGCATAGCGTGAAGGGAGCTGGGAATGAAAGTGGTTCTGACCGTCTGGGAAGATCGGATTTCTCCTGTTGCAGATTCGGCGGGCGAGTTGCTTGTCGTGGATGTTGAAAATCGAACCGTTCGGGGGAGGCGTAGTGAGTCTATCGAAACGGAGTCCTTGTTCTCCCGTGCCAGAAGACTCTCTGGTCTTGAGGCAGAGATTTTCATTTGCGGCGCCATATCGGATTTTTTCGCAGGCCTTTTGAAAGGGTATGGAATTCAGTTGATGCCGTTTATCTGCGGGAAAGTAGAGGAAGTGTTGGATGCCTACCTTGAGGGTTCCCTGCTCTCTCCGAAATTTATGATGACAGGATGTTAGCACGATTGAATTGGAGAAGAGGTCGATCATTCCATGCTGAAAAAGCGACCCTGCACAGCAGAGGATATTGCCGGTCCTTTTGGTATGAATTTCAACGAAGTGCCCAAATAGCTCGGGAAATTGCAGCGGCAAGGACGAATCCGCTCCGTCAAGCTTTCCCTTTTGCCCATGATGATTTTATTTTTTGGCTGGACCTATATCTTGCTCTCACGCTCCTAACCGTGGGAGGGTCTCTTTGGGTGGGGTTCGTAGTAGACGCCTTATTGGATTCTCCAACCGGACCGCAAAGAAACAGCAGAACTTGACGGCCGGAGAATCCTGCAACCCAAGATGCGCATGACACCGGGATCCCTTTTCACAGGGATCGAGTGCAGTTACGTTACACCGGACCTGAGCTTTGCCAGGGCCTGGTGTGCCGCATTGACCAGGGGATGCACGGTAGGAGCGGGCGAAAGCAGAGGATGGGTTGCGATCTGCATCATGTCCAGATCCCGTACATTCAACCTCATCTGAATCCCGATCGCTACGACGTTGATAAGTTCACCCACGGAAGGCCCACCGGAAATCTGGCCCCCCAGCAAGGCACCGCCTCGGTCCGCAAAGACCAGTTTCACTTTGAGCTGCGCAGCGCCAGGCAGAGTCCCGGGATGACGATCAGGCGCAACTGCCTCTCCTGTGACGATCCGGAAACCTTCTTCCGCACAAGTGCGACATGTCATGCCCGCGCTCGCGAAGCACACATTCCCGATTTTTGTCGAAAAGGCGGCCACGGTTCCCTGTATCTGACGAAGGACCCTGATTCCGTAGATATTGGTCCCCGCGATCCTTGCCTCCGCCGTTGCGGTGGAAGCCAGCCACACCGGGACCTCTTCTCTGGTGAAGAAGTCCCGCTTGAGGGCGCAGTCCCCCACGGCGAAAACGTTTTTCACATTGGTCCTCATAT
>CAZEGG010000354.1:0-3657 GCA_964511755.1 uncultured Desulfobacteraceae bacterium
CATTCATACCAGGCATCCAGTCCTTCACCCGTCTTGCAGGAAACCTCAAAAATAGCCATGTGAGGATTTATCTTCAGCGCCTCCTCGCGGATCCTTTCCACGGTACAGTCCACATAGGGGAGGAGATCGATCTTGTTGATGATCAGGACGCTGGATTCGTGAAACATCAGGGGATACTTGGCGGGTTTGTCGTCTCCCTCGGTGACGCTGAGAATCATGGCCTTAAAGTCTTCACCCACCTTGAATTCCGCCGGGCATACGAGATTGCCCACGTTCTCCACCACCAACAAATCCAGATTGGCCATATCGAACTCGCCGAATGTGTCCCGGATCATGTTCCCATCCAGATGACAAGCTCCCCCGGTGTTGATCTGGACCACCGGTATTTCCATCCGGGCAATACGCTCGGCGTCCTGGGAGGACTGGATGTCCCCTTCAATCACCCCTACGGAAATGTCTGATTTAAGCGCCTGAATGGTCCTTTCAAGGAGACTCGTCTTGCCTGCTCCCGGAGAACTCATAAGGTTCACAACGGTCAGGTTGTATTCGTCAAAGAGGGAGCGGTTCTGCTGCGCGATGCGGTCATTTGCCTCCAAAATATTCTTGACAACGGAAATCTTCATACGTCACCCCTTTCTTCTTTCGATGCTTTGAAGCCTTAAGCTCTGCGTCTGATTCCGTGGGCCTTCTTTTCCAAATCATTCCACTTCCATTTCAACAATGGAGAGATTCTCCCCTGAAAGAGTCTTTATGTTGGGACTGTGGCAATGGGGACAGCTGAACGCATAATCCTCTATCTCAAAGGTCCGCTCACAGTCGAGGCAGACTCCCCTCAGGGGAAGCATTTCCATCACGAGATTCGCTCCTTCCATCTCGGTACCGGATACGATGATCTCGAAACAGAAGGACAGGGCCTCCGGCACAATGGCAGAGAGTTTGCCGATATGCAATTTGACGGACTTGAGGGAACTGGCGTTGTTCTTGGCCATTTCCTCCTGGAGGATATCCACGAGGCTCTGGGCTATGGACATTTCGTGCATGCTTGCTTCTTAACCTTGGATCAGCGCCGTGATCAGTGAATCGACCTTTTGCCTGGCGTCATTGAATACCCCCGACAAGTTCAGAGAGTGGTTGGCGAATATGCTGCCCGGATCTCCATTGAACACAAACAGCGGTTCGAAATTGCAGCGGTCGAGGTTTTCCAGGATTTTGTCCACGAGTCTGAGGGAGTTCTTGTCTTTCAGGACCGACAGGAAATCTATTCTGATGGCCCTGAATGATTCCCGGAGGGCATAGGCCGCTCCCTGTGCGTAATAAAAATTATCATCGATTTTGTACCATGGGATATCTATGTTCACCATTTCCGAGCTTTTTGCACCCTGTTTCGGTGTTTCCTCCACGTCCAGGGCCTGATTCAGATCCCTGGGGGCATTGATCAGACGCGTGTTTATTCCTCCCATGAGAGAGGCGTACTGCCGCAGGAGTTCTGCCAGGTTGTCAGCCCTGGGATAGAAAAAGGATTTCCCCACGCGCAGGTTTTTCGAAAAGGTATTCAGATCATTAGCGGCCTTCTTCAACCTGCTTTCATATGAGGGAAACCACCATTTCATCGGGTCATTGGAAAGCGAGGTAAAAGCGGCCTCCGCGGACGGGTCCAGCTTGTCCGTGGTCCGCATCCTGGACAGGTTATCCCTCAGTACCCGCACGTTGTACCGAACCACTTCAAGCTCACCGAGCTGGAAATTTGGCATGTTGTCCAGGAGGGCGGTGGGCCAGAACAGGTCGTTGGGAAGCCAGTTCGCGAGCATTTGCCGGGTCAGGAGTTCATTGGTCGTGATGAAGGCAATCCCGGGCACCCGTTTGTCCAGTTTCCCGAGAACGAGGGGTCCCGGTTTTCGGGAATTGACGGCCATGACGACTACGATGAACACGAAGATGATCAGGATGATTGCCGCGATGAGGGCCTTCGGCGCACCCTTTTTGTCGGTTCTTTCCGCTCTTTTCTTCATTGTTGTCCTCTTTCGATGGGGTATTGTATGCTGCTGCGGGGAGGAAGACGCTGTGCCTTCTTTGCGGCGGACACACTGGTTAATTGTAGAAGGAGGGTCAATCGGTTGTCAACTATTCAATAGGGCCTCACGGATGGAAAAATTGTTTTGTCGGTGTGGGGAATGAATTTGGCCGCACTGAAGAGATTCATGAACTCCTGGTTCACATTGAGTTCCAGATAGGTGATTCGGTCCCGGATGCGGAAAACATCCTTCCCGGCTTCGTTCGAAAGGAGGCCCATTGTGGCCCCTTCAAGGGACGTATTCCCTAAGGGGACGTACGTTTCAAGGGGGAGATCGGGAATCATCCCGATGGTGACGGCGGACCGGGGGTCGATATAAAACCCGAAGGTGCCGGCAATAAAAAAGTGCCGGATTGCAGAAAACGGGACATTCACCGTATTGGCGATAGTTGTGAGGATGGTGAACATGGCGGCCTTTGATCGGACGAGGCCGGCGATGTCCGTCTGCGCAAGCATCAATGCCTCCCCGGTTCCTGATTTTTCCGGCTCCACCACCACGAGTTCCCTGATGCCGTCTTTCTCCCTGAGACGGTCTCCGCAGGTGCGCGGGATGAATTTTCCCCGGATATCAATCATGCCTGTGAGAAAAAGCTGCGCAGCCAGGTCTATGAGGCC
Source organism: uncultured Desulfobacteraceae bacterium (assembly GCA_964511755.1). GTDB lineage: Bacteria > Desulfobacterota > DSM-4660 > Desulfatiglandales > Desulfatiglandaceae > B46-G9. The sequence continues at coordinate 2,687 of CAZEGG010000354.1, forward strand.
CGATCCGCAGATGCCCACGGGGTCCTGATCGGCAATGGTCCTGACGTGAAATTCCCTCGTGTCCCGGTCAATCGTGACTTTATCGATTACCCCCGGTCCCGCCATCATACCCATATTGGCCACGCCGCCCTCCAGGGCGGGACCTGCCGCTCCGGCGCACGCCATGAGCCACTCGTTGTTGCCGATGACAACTTCGGCGTTGGTCCCCACATCCACCAGGATGGATATTTCCTCCCGGCGGTTCATGCCGGATGCGAGGATTCCGGCGATCAGGTCTCCTCCGAAATAACTCCCCACGTTGGGGAATACCAGGACAGGTGCCCCTGGCTGGATATCGATACCCAGTTCATGTGCTTTTATGAGCGAGGGGCTGTTTATGACCGGGATGTAGGGTTCCCTGCAGAGCCAGTAGGGGTCCAGCCCCAGGAAGAGGTGGGTCATGGTGGTGTTGCCCGCCATTGCCATCCCTCCGATCCTTCGGGGTTCGATGTCGTGTCTTTGGCAAAGTGTATGCAGTTCCTCGTTGAGCCGGTTGCGTACCAGGGACTGGAGTTCTTCGAGCCCCCCCTCCCGGCCCGCATAGTGTATCCGCGTCAGGATGTCGGCACCGATCTCGATCTGGGGGTTGTGAAACGACGTTTCGTCAACAGGTTCCTTCGTGGAAAGGTTCAGCAGACGGACCACGACGGTGGAGGTGCCGAGGTCCACGGCAAGGCCGTAGAGGGGGGAATCCGGGACTGCGGGCAGGATGCCCGCTACGTGCCATTGGCCATGGTCTTCAAAGAGGATCGTCTCCACGGAATAATCATATTCTCTCAGGATGGAGGGGATCTCCCTGACCAGGGAGAAATCCATGAGGATTTCCTGTCCCGGCAGGACCTTCCTGATTCCCTTGATCAACCGGTCCGCGTCCGCGGTATTATCGTTCAGGCTGGGCGGTACCATTTCCGGGGCCAGCTTTCGGATCCAGG
>CAZEGG010000355.1:0-3652 GCA_964511755.1 uncultured Desulfobacteraceae bacterium
TGGCTGCTGAAACCATCCGGAAACTTGACCCCAAATCCTCCATTACCCTGCTTGGCCGTGAGCCCTTCTATCCGTATTGCCGTCCCATGACAACCATGCTCCTGGAAGGAAAGATCGTCCCGGAAGACATGGTGATCCGTGAAGCGAGCGATTTTCGTTCCCGAAACATCCAACTCCTGCTTGGAGAGCCGGTCCAGGAGATCGATACAGTGGAGCGAAAGGTGGAAACAGAGCAGGGAAAGGTGATTCCATTTGACCGCCTCCTCATCGCTGCCGGTGCGGACCCCATCGATCTTGAGGTGGACGGGGCCGGTCTCGGCAACATCTTCTGCATGAGGAAATGGAAAGACGTAGAGACAATTTCCGGGGCCCTGCCGGATGTACGGAGCGCTCTGATCGTCGGCGGAGGTCTGGTAGGACTCAAGGCAGCCCAGGCCCTCATTCATCGGGGTATACGCGTCGTCATGGCGGAGAAGCTGGCCTATCCGCTGCCCCTGGTGGTGGACCCGAAATCCGGGGCCGTGATCTCCGGGCGGCTCGAAGACCTGGGGATAGCATTGAAGATGGGGACCACGGTTAGCGCCTTTGCCGGCAACGGACGAGTAAAGGAAGCCGTCTTCGACGATGGCTCAAAAGTATCCTGCGACCTGGTTGTCATTGCGATTGGTGCGAGACCGGCTGTCCCGTTCCTGGAAAAGGGAACAATGACGGTCGACCAGGGAATTCACGTGGATTCGTACCTGGAGACGGACGTGGAAGGCGTCTACGCGGCCGGGGACGTAGCCGAGGCCATGGATGTGGTGGTGCACAGGAAAAAGGTGAATGCGATCTGGCCCGTCGCCGTTGAGCAGGGCATCACAGCAGGGATGAATATGGCTGGAAGGAGGGTGCCCTACAGGGGGAGCATGGGCCGGAATGTGCTCCGCATCGGGGATCTGGATGTCCTGACCGGCGGCCTGGTGAATCCTCCTCCGGATGAGGACTATGACGTTCTTGAAGATGAAGATCCGAGGCGGAAGACATACCGGAAGCTGGTTTTTCAGGGAGACATCCTCAAGGGGCTGGCGATGCTGAACCGGGTCGAGAAGGGAGGGATACTTCTCTCCATGATTCAGAATCAGATACCCGTGAGCATGGAAAAAGAAAGGCTGTTCGATCCGGGTTTCGACTTTTCCCAGCTCCTCCCCAATTCCCTCCATTGTAAAGGCGGGTAAGGGGATTTGTGAAAAGACAGGGTTCACCGCAAAGTCGCTAAGATCGCAGAGAAAAGATTTTTTCCCTTTCCCTCTCTTTTTTCTTTTGCCGGCGTCTCAGCGGCAAAAGAAAAGGCAGTTGACTCTGCGTTCTCTGCGTCTCTAGCGAAGCGAGCGGTGAAATAGTACAAAGATTACGAAGGCAAGAAAGGAGGGATGGCCAAATGAAAGAAGTGGTAATTCATCCGGAAAGGTGCGTGGGGTGTATGCAGTGCATGGTGGCATGTGCAACGGCCCATTCCAAGACCAAGAATCTTCTGACGGCCCTTGCGGAAAGCCCGCTCCCCAAACCCAGGATCCACGTGGGGGTAGGGCTCTACCGGGAGGGTTTTCCCAACCGATGCCGTCACTGCGACCCGGCCCCCTGCATGGCGGTGTGCCTCCCGGGGGCCATCTACCGTGATGACACATGGAACACCGTGCTCATCAACACGGAAAGGTGCATCAATTGCGCCACCTGCGCCATGGCCTGTCCTTTCGGCGTGATCCGGTATCACGAGGACAGCCTGGGCCCCCCGGAAAAGCCCATCGCCGTAAAATGCGACAACTGCGTGGACCGTCAGTCACAAGGACTTGTTCCCGCGTGTGTGGAGGTGTGCAAATGCGGCGCCCTCACGTTCGAGGAGCAGAGCAGTTCCCTGAAAAGAAAGACAGACGAAATGGCGAGGCGTGTTTCCGCAGGGGCTGAAGATCGTGAAGCGAGCGAATCTCCGGGTTTCGTTCTCCTGAATACGATCAAGAGAATCAGTATCGAACTGTCCGGGCGCAACGCCTGAGCGACACGTTTTGAGGAGGGATGCCATGAGCGATAAGACCAGAAAATACGAGAAGTACACCATTACGCGCGACGGTCAATTGCTGCTCGGCAGAGCGGAACAGGAACAGATCGAGACCGTTTGGGACCGCTTTCAGGACCAGCTGCCTCAGTGCGGGTACTGCGAGATGGGATTGAGCTGCCGCAACTGCGTCATGGGACCCTGCCGGGTGGATCCCTTTGGCGAAGGACCGCAAAAGGGGGTGTGCGGCGCTGATGCGGACATCATTGTCGCCCGCAACCTCGGACGCATGATCGCGGCAGGAGCTGCTTCCCATTCCGACCACGGCCGCGACCTGGTGGAGGTGTTGGAGAAAGTAAGCCAGGGCAAGGCCCCGGGATACGAGATATCCGATCCTGAAAAACTCATGCGCGTGGCAGCAGAATACGGGGTAGCGACGGAAGGGAAGGATACCTCCGCCGTGGCGGGTGAATTGGCATTTGCCATGCAGGAGGACTACGGCACGCGGAAGAAAGGACTGCAGCTCATCTCCCGGGTGCCTAAAAAACGTCTGGATACGTGGAACAAACTGGGCATCACCCCGAGGGGCATCGACCGCGAGACATCGGAAATGATGCACCGGACCCACATGGGAGTGGACAACAATTGGCTGAACCTGCTCCTCCATGCCATGCGGAATGCACTTTCCGACGGATGGGGAGGGTCCCTCATCGCGACTGAGGTCTCGGATATCCTGTTCGGCACCCCGAAACCCGTCAATTCCACCGTCAACATCGGGGTCCTGAAAGAAGACCAGGTCAATGTCATTGTGCACGGACACAACCCGGTGGTCTCGGAAATGATTCTCCTGGCAACGCAGGATGAGGACCTGATCCAGCTTGCCAAAGAAAAAGGCGCTGCCGGGATCAACTTGACGGGCGTGTGCTGCACCGGCAGCGAACTCCTCATGCGCCACGGCATTCCCATGGCCGGCAATCATCTTATGACCGAACTGGCGCTCGTAACCGGCGCGGTTGAGATGATGCTCGTGGACTACCAGTGCATCATGCCTTCCCTCGGGCATACGGCCAAGTGCTTCCACACGCTCATGATATCCACCAGCGACAAGGCCAAGTTTCCCGAAATGGAGCATAATGAATTTCATCCGGAAAATTCCAGGGAACTGGCCCGGAATCTGATCAGGAGAGCGGTGGAGAATTTTGCGAACCGGAATCCGGACCGGGTCTACATCCCGGTTGAGCCGGTCAAGTACATGTCCGGGTTTTCGGTGGAGGCGATTCTTTCCGCCCTCGGCGGTACGCCCGATCCCCTGATAGACGCCCTGAAGGCCGGGAAGATCAGGGGCGCAGCAGGGGTCGTGGGATGCAACAACCCAAAGATCAAACAGGACTATGGGCACGTAACCCTGACCAAGAGGCTTATTGAGAATGATATTCTGGTGCTTGACACGGGATGTGCCGGCATCGCAAACGCGAAGGCCGGCCTGAAGGTTCCCGAGGCCATCAAGTTTGCCGGGCCCGGTCTCAAGGAAGTGTGCGGCGCCCTGGGAATCCCGCCGGTCCTCCATGTGGGGAGCTGCGTGGATAATGTCCGCATCCTGGTCCTGGCCGCCGCCCTTGCCAA
>CAZEGG010000356.1:0-3646 GCA_964511755.1 uncultured Desulfobacteraceae bacterium
AACCGTATCTACAAAGACGCCCTGCTCGTTAACCAGCCAGATAGCCATCTGACAGCTTTTTTCGGCCAGAAAGACATGGAAGGTAAATTCCATCTGGACATTCTTTGTTTCGGCAAGGACTTTGCTCCCCCCGAATATTAGAACGGGAAATATACAACCGAGGAACAAGATAATGAACCTACGGAGAGATGCCTTAATCATGGAAATTCTCCTTTTCTTCCCGATACAAAGCCATATACGGTTGTTGACTGGATTCCGGATCGAGTCCGGAATGACAGGTGGTGAAGCAATAGCAAGTCATGGTACGACCTAGTTGTTATTGATGAGCGGTGTATTCATCAAGGAGTCTGCGAATCATCTTCTGATACTGAGTGTTGTATTTCTTTGCTTCCTTTTTGAAAAAATCAACGCTCGTTTTGCTGAGAGCAATTGTGACCTTCACTGTTTCATCTTTCAGGGCAAGTTCTTCGGGTGAAGGAAGAAAGTCGGAAATAACCTTAACCTTTCCCATAGGCTCATCCATATATTCTATTTTCGCTTTCATACATTTTCTTTCCTTTCCGCCAATATCCGGCGCCGATAATTCTGATCAAAATCAGATCCGGATCGTTTCTCCATCAACATATGATAGGTCCAAAAAGGGAGAGCGTCAATATAAATATATGGCTATTAATATGGCCGTGGTGCAAGAAAAAAGACCCGCCACCCATGACGGCACGGTTATTTGCTGGATTCCGGACTTCGTCGGAGTGACGGATGGTACTACACTGGGTTCCGGCTTCCGTCGGAACGACAAAGGGTGGAACACTGGATTCCGGGTCAGGCCCGGAATGACAGGAGGCGGGACGCTGTGGAAATGGTGGACATTCATCTGATCCGTTCGAAGAAGAGGTTTCCATAAAATCCCACCTTTTGGCATAAACATTGCTTATTAAGTCCAATCATGATCCCTAAAATTTCTTCCTGGGAAACCAATTTACGAGTCGACCGGCTTTGGGAAAAAGCCCCGGAGATAGACCCTTCCCAACCTGTCGGGAATGGAAGCCCTAATTCTTCTCTGGATGGTTTCTATCTGAATTTATTACTTAAAATTATGGACCAAATTTTAACTACGGCCAGGCTCGAACCCGGTAGCGGCGCCATTCCTCCTTCCTTTCCGAAGGATAATGTCCCGGCGCAAATCCCGGAAACAGAACAGCCTCCGGTCAGCTGCTCCGAACGGCAGGGGGAGTCAGGAACCGGGATCGAGGGACAAGACTTTGACTCTCCGGTCAGTGAAGCCGCCGCTAAATACGATTTGGATCCGGCCCTGATCCGGGCGGTCATACAAGTGGAAAGCAGCCGTAATCCGGGGGCCGTTTCCCCGGTGGGGGCCCAAGGCCTGATGCAATTGATGCCTAAAACGGCCGCCGAGATGGGTGTGACCAATGCTTTTGATCCGGCGCAGAATATTGAGGGAGGAACCCGTTACCTGCGGCAATTGTTGGACCGCTATCAAGGGAATCGGCGATTGGCTTTGGCCGCCTATAATTGGGGGATGGGGAATCTGGAAAAACATCCGGAGGCCCTGCCGAAGGAAACACAGCAGTACATCTTGAAGGTGGAAAAAGCCTATACCGAAATTTTGAACAGGGCCTAACCTCTATTTATGGATTCCGGATCAGGTCCGGAATGACAGAAGAATGTGTGGCGGTGGAGAGCCCCATGAATACAAGGCGCGCGAAAGAGAACAGTTACAGGAGTATGTAGAGCATCGAAGTCAGGTTTCAAATGAACGGAGTAGGCATGAGGCTCTCCACCGCCACAGCAGATTATCGGTGAGGAGTACGGATTAGACCTTTCCGAAGATATACTTGGCGATGAGGTCCTCAAGACTGATTGACGGTTCGGTCTGCGTTATTCTGCCACCCTGCTTCAGCAGTTGGTCATCCCCGCCCGAAGAAATCCTGATAAATTTGTCCCCGATCAGACCGTTGGTCTTGACGGAGGCAATGCTGTCCGTGGTGAGCTCAATGCCTTTGCGGATTGCGAGAGTGACCACCGCAACCTGGTCCTCCGAGTCAATCTTTATCCGATTGACCGTGCCGACATCCACTCCCGCCATATCGACCGATGCACCCGGTTTCAGTCCCTCGACAGACGAAAAGCGTGCAGTGACCTCGTAATAGCCGTTGTCGAACGGGTTGAAATTCCCGAGCTTCACGGTCAGGTAGCCCACACACAAGATCCCTATGAAGACGAATACGCCGACCATGGTTTCTGCGGTATATTTTTTCATCGCACGTTTCTCCTCTATTGTCCTGAAAATGGTTTTGCGAGAAGCTCTTGTTGTTCCCTGGCCTTTATGGCCAGCGTGGTGAGTTCCGCTCCCGACTGACCATTTGCCAGCCCGGCACGAATGCAGAAGCAGGAACGGGCGTCGGGGTCGTCGGGAGTGTCAAAGACATCTTGACATTCCAGCACATTCGACAGCTCCCCGAGCAGGGTCTTTGCCCCCTCTCTGTCCATATGAGGGAGAACGCTCAATATTTCGCCTCTGCTGTAGCGGGACGAGATCCCCATGATGCCGATATACTTATCAATGGCCGCGGCAAGAGATTGGATGATCTTCTGGACTGCGATCTCCCCCAATTGCTTGTCCAGTTTCTCCAGGTTGTCAATGGAGAAGAGGACCACAGTGAAGTCTTCTGCGGCCCGGATGGGGCTGAACTCGCTCTGATACTGACGCTCGAAACTCTCCTTGGTTTCGAGCCCGGTCAATTCATCTTTCAGGGACCTCAGACTGCTGATGAACTCTTCGATCAGCGGGTGATCGAACTTTTCAAGCTCGAACGGAGAGCCCTGGAAGATGACTTTGCCGTCATAGAGGATGGCTATTCGATTGGAGATGAAGAAGATGTCGGGGATGTCGTGGCTCACCACCACGGCCGTAAACCCGAAACGCTTCTGGTAATGCGCCACCATACCCAGCACGGCGTTTTTTCTGATGGGGTCCAGCCCGGTGGTGGGTTCGTCAAACAAAACGATGTGCGGCTCGGTTACAAGGGCCCTTGCCAGGGCGACCCTTTTCTGCATGCCCCCCGAGATCTGGGAGGGATACTTGTGGGTGACCTCGGAAAGCTCCAGCTGGTCAATCTTCGACATTACCCTCTGCTCGGTCTCGTCTTTCCCGAAAAGACCTTTCTCCACAATCGGGAGGGCGATATTTTCATATACCGTCATGGAATCGAAGAGCGCATTGTTCTGAAACATGTAGCTGAACCGGCGTTTCATCTCCCTGTGCTCGCGCCTGTTCATATCCCGAAGCCTCGTTCCCTTGAAATAGATCTCCCCTTCGTCCGGCTCCAGGAGACCGATGATGTGCTTGAGCGTGACACTCTTTCCCACGCCGCTTTTTCCGATAATGGTCGTGGTCTCTCCTTCGTAGATGGAGAGATCCACTTCGTCCAGAATACGCCGGTTTCCGAGCGCCTTACTTACCCCTTTTAATTCGATCATCGGTTCGGTCATGACTTCTCAAAGCAAAAAGGTGGTCAATACGTAATCCACAACCAGGACCAGGACACAGGAGAGGACCACACCCCTGGTGGTAGCGAGGCTCACTCCCTTGGCGCCGAAGCCGCCTGGTCTGAGATGAGTAAAATAG
>CAZEGG010000357.1:0-3634 GCA_964511755.1 uncultured Desulfobacteraceae bacterium
GCTCAAACCGCATCGAAAACGGTGGAAAAAGAAGCTGCGGCAGGCGGCATGGAAGTCCCCAAGTGGGTTAAGAACATCAAGTTCAAGGGAGATTTCCGGCTCCGTTACCAGGATGAAGACACGAGACATGACGGAAAAGACTCACGCGAAAGATACAGAATCCGATGGCGGTTCGGTGCAGAAAGCAAGATCAACGACCAATGGAAGGCAGGTTTTGGGCTGGCCTCAGGAAGTGGTGATCCTCGTTCGACCAACCAGACGCTGGAGAACACTTTCCAGACCCCTGATGCGAGGCTTGATTTTGCCTACGCGGAATATACCCCCTTTCCTTGGGTGAACCTCTATGGCGGGAAATTCAAGAATCCCATCTGGGGAACAAAAGACCTGCTTTGGGATGGTGATATCCGGCCGGACGGCGCCGCGGCCCAACTGCATTTCAAATTGGAGCCTGCCGAGATCTTCATAACACCGGCCTACTTCATCCTGGACGAATACAGCGCTGACAAGCATGACCCGGCAATGGCGTTGATTCAGGCGGGTGCCAAGGTCGCTCTTGGAAAGGCCATGTATTTCAAGGTTGCCGGTGCGTACTACAATTATATCAACGTAACCGGGAACTCGTTCGAATACAGTGCCGGGACAAACAGCGTGGATGCAGCCGGAAAACTTACTCAAGATTACGATTCCCTGGCAGGAGATGCCGAACTGGGGATCAATCTCTCCGGACCGGTGCCGATGGCGGCGGTATTCGGCCAGTATGTCAAATCGAAAGCTGATGATAACAGTAAAGGCTGGTTGGCGGGATTTAAATTCGGCCACAATAAAATAAACGATCTAGGTGATTGGCAGGTCAAGTACAACTATCGAAAGCTGGAAAGGGATGCCTGGCCTGACTTTCTGCCGGACAGCGACTTCTATGGCGGCAGCACAAATGCCAAAGGAAGCGAAGTGGAACTGGCGCTCGGTCTGGCAAAACACGTCGAATTTGGGATTGACTATTATTTTGACGTCAAACCCATCAATGGCGATACGGACAGGAAGCAGAAAGTGCTCCAGGTAGATCTCGTCCTAAAGTGGTAGACACCTGATGCACCAAGAGGGGCAGTTGCGCGGCCCGGGACTATTTCCGCCGTTCCTGCCCCTTGCCTTTTCGGCACGCACAGGACACAAGCCCTTTTCCTCGATTCATGCCCCCTCAGGGCCGCTCAGGTTCTCACATAACCTGGAATTTCACCCTTGACATAGTCTGTCAGTATGCAAATATTGGTGCCGTGCTGCATAACTGAGTATTGTCACTTGGCTGTTTGCACGTCCATTTTCCGCGGTCCCTTTCCAAGGAGAGGTCAATGCCCGTCCCCATCATTTTTTCCAAGTCTTCAAGTTTCAGGAAAAGCTATCCGGATGTCCCTTTCGGTCTGGCCCTGATCACCGGATGCACGAACCATCTGAATCCGCCCGGGTTCGACCAGTACAAGAGAAAACTCCTCCGAAAAATGAGAAGGCGGGAAACACTCGAAGAGATCCAGGAGCGCATCGGGGCCTACGACCGCTTCTTTCGCTCTTTCGGCCACGAGTGCCCGCTTCCGAATCACCTCAAGAGAACCATACACAGCGGGTTCCCCCGGTACAATATCATGGTGGATGCCCATTTCATGGCGGAGATGTGCGCCGGGATCCTGGTGGCCGTGACCGACTACAGCCGTTTTAAGGGCGCTCTGATGCTGGACGTTGCAAAGGCAGGAGAACTCTGCCTGGGTATGGGCGGCCGGGAAATGCGGACCGCGGAACGGGAAATTGTCTTCAGGGACGAAAAGGAAATCGTGTGTGTACTCTGTCAGGGCGCCGATGAAAAGACAAGGGTGACAGAGAATACAAGAGACGTTCTCTTCTACGCCTATGGCATTCCCGGCATCGATGGGGCCCTTCTGGAAGCAGGCCTGACCGTGGCTGCCGAGACCATGACCGAGTACGGAGGAGGCACCCTCCAGACCATAGAGGTGCATTGATCAACAAAGGGGAACACTGCTCACGCTGCCCCTTGCTTTTCCGCGCAGGGGATACAGGCAGCCTTTCCGTTGATCCACTTCACCCTCGTCTCCATGACGCGCTCCCCGCAAAACGCACACTCCACTGACTTCAAGATCCTGGCCGGCTCGGGCTCGTCGATCTGCACTTCCTGCAGGGAGACCACTTGTTCCTCCGGCGCCGAAAGGAGCCATTCCGTGAACTGCTCCCTGTTCTCCCTGAGGCCTTCGGGAATGCTGCGGTGATTGGAAACAATACGGACGCCTCTTCCCGAGTTGCGATTGTAGAGGGTATATACCTGCTTTCCATAGTCGTTAAAGATGAGGTTGCCCTTGCCGAAGGTGCATCCTGTGACATACTGCAGGGCATCGACGCCGCACGCGTTATTCTCCACAACAGCCACCAGTTCCTCATCCTCCGCCCTGGATCCGGACAGGTAAGCCATACCGGCTTTCGCCATTCGGAACCCGATGGCCAGTCCCGGACAGCTGTGGCCGTGAAAGTCTACCACTTCTTCAAATGTTCGTTCCATTTCATACCTCATGCACGTTTCCTGTTTCCAAAAGGGCGTCATGACCTGGCGCAGCGTTGCGGATTGGAGATTGACGCCCTCATGGTTCATGTTTATACTGTATCTCAGAAATGCACACTCTCTCAAGCCCTTTTTGTCTTGCGTGGAAAGGTCTTTTTCATCTGCAAAAAATCGAAGGAGACATATCATGAAAAAATGGATCTTGATTGGAGCAGGCGCGGTGGTTGTCATCATCATCGTGGGGGTGATTCTGATCGCATCGAATCTTGGGCCTATGATAAAGACAGCGGTCAATACCTACGGCCCCGGCATCACAAAAACAAAAGTGAGCCTGGGCGACGTAGACGTTTCTCTTTTCTCCGCCAAAGCAAAGCTGAAGGACCTTTTCGTGGGAAATCCGAAAGGCTTCACATCTCCTTATGCGATGAAGGTCGGTTCCATCAGAGTGGCCATCGACAAAAAATCAATTACCGGAGATACCATAATCATTGATCGAATAGAAGTCCTATCGCCCGATATCGATTACGAAAAAGCAAAAGGAACCGACAACTTCCAAACCATCCTGAACAACGTGAAGTCTTCGGTCGGTGCCGAGAAGTCCCCTGCCAGCAAACCGGCTAATAAACAAGCTGAAAAGAAGGAGGCCGGGAAGAAGATCCTGATCAGGGATTTTCTCATGAAAGGGGGAAAAGTGAACCTCACCATGCCCCTCCTCGGCGGGAAAACGATCAGCGCTCCCCTTCCTGAAATTCACCTGAAAAATATCGGCGAGAAAAAGGGAGGAACGTCTCCTGCGGAAGCGTTCGATGAAGTGTTCAAATCCCTGTATGCCAAGATCACTTCGCCTTCCGTGACCGATAGCCTGGACAAGGGGCTAAAATCTTTAGGGATAAACATGAATGCATTGGGATCAGGCGCTGCAAAGCAGCTGGAATCGGCCGGGGAAAGCGCCAAACAGGGCGCTGAAGGCATCACCAAAAAACTGAAGGGGATACTCGGCCAGTAAAGCACCCGCAGCAAGCAGCGGGGTGTTCCTCTGTTGTCATTCCGGAAAGCCCGCAGGGTTTATCCGGAATC
>CAZEGG010000358.1:0-3618 GCA_964511755.1 uncultured Desulfobacteraceae bacterium
CAGCAACAAGAAGAACCGGAATCAGTTTCACCATATTCATGGAAATTCTCATCCCTCGTTATCCCTATACCCTCCGGAGAGCCCTCCCGATGCTTCCCGCTCTGTGGGAGAAATACACTTCTTGCCGCTGTCGGTTTTACTCTTTGGACTCAGCACTGAAAAATTTTCTCCGCCTCCTGGAGCGATCCCTTCCGCCGGGCGCCCAGAACAAAGTCGAAGAGGTTCCGCTGGAGACAGATCACGGGATCTTCCGGCGGAAGGTACGCCTTTTCTCCCCGCAGGAATTTTTGTGCCGTCTCCTGAAAAAGAATCTTCCTGAACGTTTCAATCGGATCATAGCCCCTGCCGGTGAGCAGATGCTCCAGGTAATCCGCGCACGCCTCATCTTCAGAAGCCGGACGCTCACCGCGGTCTCCCATGGGAACCAGAGTCACCACATCAGGGTCACGTTCCAGAATGTATCTGGAGATGGCCTCGGCCATAACAAAGCTCCCCAGGATCACTTCATCCGCCTGCTTCGCAGCAGTCGCGATCCCGGTAACCCCGGCTGTCGTCCGGTGAACAACGGTCCTGCCGCTGAAGAATGATGCTCCTTTCTGCAGGATGCCCGAGGGTGAATTCCCCAGGTCCGCCTCTTCAAGGGGCACCTCATTTACCTCTCCCACCAGCGCCCATTCCGGGTTTTCACGTTTCAGATTCATTGCCCTATCGGGGTCCGCCTCCAGGATGACCCGTCCCGCACCGAAATGGAAAAAAAGAGGTGCGCAGGTGAACGCCCTGAAGACATCGATCACCACCGCCACCCCCCGGGCATCTCCGGCGCCTTCTCTGCAGCTCTTTCTCAGAATTTTCACCCGGGATTCTCCATCCTCTTGCTTTTCTCCAATCGCCTGGTTTCAGTATAACACAATTCCGGAGAAAACTCTTTTCCATACAATATTTTTGACAATGATGCGGTTTTGTTCTAAAAAATTTAATAAGACCATTCCACAGACAAGGCGGCCGGGAGACGTGAAGCAAGGTATCTCCGAAGAAAGAAAGAGGTTCCTGGAAAGAGACTTCAGGCAGGGCTTCATTGCATACTGCCAGTTGGAAGGGGAAGTGATTCGAAGAGGGAATTTCCAATCAAGGGTCCGAATTGAGGAGCACCACCGGCAGCAGGACGGCTTTATACACGCCGGGGTAATGGCGACCATGGCGGATCACACTGCCGGATATGCAGCATTTACCACGGTGGATGAGGTCTATCAGATCCTGACCATTGAGTTCAAGATCAATTTCCTCAAACCCGCCTCCGGCGATTGCCTGGTATGCCGGTCAAAGGTCATCAGAGAAGGAAGCCAGATCATCATAGCGGAATCCGAGGTGTTTGATAGGAGGAAAGGCCAAGAGGTCCTTGTGGCGAAAGCCATAGTTACGCTGATGGCCGTCCCGCGGGAAAAGATCAGCCCCGCGCCTCGAAACGGAATCCCGCCAGGGACGGGACTCCCCACGTAGCGGTCGGACCGCCTGAAGCCGCCCTTCTGCGGGAGAAGACCCATGGCGCTGGAAGGTTGTTTTCATGATAGCAATAATATAGGAGGTGGGAATATCGGCTGTGCCGCTGCCAAAAGGGCCAGGAGAATGGTTGAAAAAGAGATCTGAACCCACCCAGGAAGAAGAGGAAAGGAGAAACCCATGCCGCATGTCATCGTGAAACTCCACCCAGGAAGGTCGGAAGAACAGAAAACCCGTCTTACAAAGGAAATTGTAAAAGCCGTGGTTGAAATCGCCCAGTGCGAGGAGAGAGTGGTTTCTGTAGCCATCGAGGAAGTGGCCCCGGGGGATTGGGCTGAAGAGGTGTATCGGCCGGATATCCTGGAAAAGAAACACACCCTCTATAAGACACCCGGCTACAATCCGTTTGAGTGAGCGACCATGGATCGCCCGGGATAGCCCGGAGAGGAGAATTTTGACAATGATTCCATTACTGCAAGCAAGAAGAAGTATTCGAAAGTTTCAGGACAGGAAGATAGAGCCGGAAAAGATTGATAAGCTCATGGAGGCCGCGTTGCGCGCTCCCTCCTCCATGGGACATAACCCCTGGGAGTTTATCGTGGTAACCGACAAGGTTGTTCTCGAAAGCCTTTCACGGGCCAGAGAGCATGGTTCGGCATTCATCAAAAACGCACCGCTGGGGATCGTTATCTGTGCAGATCCGGCCAAGTCCACTGTGTGGATTGAAGACGCGTCCATTGCTTCCATTATCCTGCATCTCACCGCAGCATCCCTGGGTCTGGGAAGCTGCTGGATCCAGATTCGCGAAAGGATGCATGACAGCACCAAAACGGCCGGCGCTTACCTGGCCGATGTCTTGAACCTGCCTGAAAACCTGAAGGTTCTTTCCATGGTCGGCATCGGATACCCGGCAGAGGAAAAGCCGGGCCATGGAAAGGAAACACTTTCCTACGAAAAGGTCCATCGGAACAGGTACGGTGAAAAGTAGGTCAGGGGGGAGGACGCCGTTCTCGGATGCGAACTCTTAACAGAGAGGGTATGTCATGGCGAACCTGATTCTGGACGAGCGAGATCAGAAATTTGTGCTTTTCGAGATGCTTGAGGCGGACAAGGTGTGTGAGAGCGCCAGATACCGGGAGTTTTCCCGGGAGCTCTTTGACATGATCCTTGCCGAGGCACAGAAGCTTGGCGTTAACGAGATATTTCCGGCACTCGTTGAGGGAGACCGGGAAGGCTGCAGGCATGAAGAGGGACAGGTGTTCGTCCCCAAGGCCTTTCACCGCTGCTATCAACGTTACTGTGAAGGCGGGTGGGGCGCCATGTGCAACTCTCCGGAAATCGGGGGACAGGGCCTCCCGTACGTGATGTCCGTTGCCGCAAAGGACTGGTTCGTCCATAACTTCGCCTTCCTGGCGTATCCCGGCCTGACCGAAGCGGCCGCGCATCTCATCGAGACCTACGGGACCGGGGAGCAGAAGAAGAAGTACCTTGCAAAGATGGTCACAGGCGAGTGGGCGGGCACCATGTGCCTCACCGAACCAAATGCGGGATCCGACGTGGGCAGCTTGAGTACCAGGGCAGTACGCCGGCCTGACGGAACCTACAGGATCCAGGGGACAAAGATCTTTATCACCGGCGGAGATCATGATTTGACCGGGAATATCATCCATCCCGTCCTGGCCAGGATAGAAGGAGACCCTCCCGGCACAAAGGGCGTCTCCCTGTTCCTCGTGCCCAAATATCTGGTGGGGGATGACGGAAGTCCGGGCGAGCGGAACGACCTTGAGGTGGCCACTATCGAAAAGAAGATGGGAATCCACGGCAGCGCCACCTGCCTGATGAACTTCGGGGACAACGGGAATTGCTACGCCGAACTCCTGGGCGGGGAGCGTGAGGGCATGAAGATCATGTTCCAGATGATGAACGAGGCGCGCATCGGCGTCGGGCTCCAGGGGGAATCGAGCGCATCCATGGCCTACCTCCATGCGCTCCAGCATGCCAGGCAAAGGCTGCAGGGCTCCTCGATCACCCAGTTCAAGGACCCGCAGGCGCCGCGGGTTCCCATTATACAGCACCCGGATGTCCGGCGAATGCTCCTGTGGATGAAATCCAATGTGGAGA
>CAZEGG010000359.1:0-3580 GCA_964511755.1 uncultured Desulfobacteraceae bacterium
GCATGGGGATATGGATGACATTGAGCCTGAAATAGAGGTCTTCCCTGAACCGTTGTTCGATAACCTCCTTTTCCAGGTCTCTGTTCGTGGCACAGATGAACCGGACATCAATGCTTTTTTCCTCTGTACCCCCGACCGCGGTGAAGGTTCTTTCCTGGATGACTCTCAGCAGTTTCACCTGGATGGCGGGTGAGAGTTCTCCCACCTCGTCCAGAAACACGGTACCCCCATCGGCAACATCAAAGAGCCCTTTCTTGTCAATGCTGGCTCCCGTGAAAGCACCCTTCTTATAGCCGAACAATTCGCTCTCAATGAGGTTTTCCGGAATACCCGCGCAATTTATAACCATGAAGGGCATTTCATTCCTGGGGCTCAAGGTATGGATGGCACGCGCCACCAGTTCCTTTCCGGTCCCGCTTTCGCCGGAAATCATGATATTCGACTTGGTGCCCGCCACCCGTCTGACAAGGTCATAGACCTTTTTCATGGGCTCGCTTTCTCCCACGAGCAGGTCGAAATGATGCTGCCTTTTCCCGACGGAGCCTTCTTCCTCTCTCAGGGGCTTTTCTTTGGACAACAACGCTTCGTGGACGATGGCTTTGAATTCATTCACCTTGAACGGCTTGGGAATATAGTCATAGGCGCCTTCCTTCATCGCTTCCACGGCCGTTTCAGCAGTCGCAAATGCAGAAATCAATACCACCTTGGTGCCCGGCTGAACAGCACGGCTCTTTTTCAATACTTCGATCCCATCCACATCCTTCATCCGGATATCGGTGATGACCAGGTCGAAAACATTCTTATCGAGTATCTGGCACGCCTTGTTCCCGCTTTCAGCAAGGGTTACGGCGTACCCTTCCTGACTCAACATAATATCCAGAAACTCCCGCATGCTCTTTTCATCATCAACAACCAGGATGCTTGCTGCCGTCTTTCCAGACAATCTTGCCTCCCATCATGGTGAGATCGTTCCTGCCCTGTAAGGTCCTCCCGATAAACGGCGAATTCTTGCTTTTCGAATGGAAATCCTCTTCACCCAGGACGTATTCGGCGTCCGGATCCAGGATGGCCAGATCAGCCGGCGCCCCTTCTTTCACGCTTCCTCCCTCTATACCGAGAATTCCGGCGGGATTGCAGGTCATTTTCCGGAAAGCCTCCGCGAGGCCGAGGACTCCTTCCCTTACCAGCGACAAGGTCAGCGGCAGGGCGGTCTCGAGGCCGATCATACCGAAAGCGGCCCGGTCAAATTCCACGTCTTTCTCGATGGCGGTATGTGGTGCGTGATCAGTTGCTATAACGTCTATGACCCCGTCCGCCAGGCCCTGTTTAATGGCCTGCACGTCTGCGGGCGTTCTCAAGGGGGGATTCACCTTGTAGCGAGTATCGTATCCCACAAGAGCATTGTGATCCAGGGTAAAATAGTGCGGTGCGGTCTCTGCCGTCACAGAGACTCCTTCCTCTTTCGCTGCCCGGATGAGATTCACCGATCCTTTTGTGCTCACATGGGCGATGTGGACAGGTGTGCCGGTCAACCTGGCCAGCGCGATCTCCCTGAATACCATTATCTCCTCACTCGCTGCGGGGATGCCGGGAAGTCCGATTCGCGTGGACACGACCCCTTCATGCATCACCCCGCCCTCGGAAAGGCTCCTTTCTTCACAGTGACAGATGACGGCAAGTCCGTGGTAATGTGCGTATTCCATGGCCCGTCTCATCAGCTCGCTGTCCTCAACGGAGTAGCCGTCCTCTGAAACAGCGACGGCTCCCGCCTCTTTCAAGTCCCCGAATTCGGTGAGCCTCCTGCCCTCCTGACCCATGGTAATCGAGGCGATGGGATAGACTCTTGCCACCCCCGTCTCCCTGGCGCGCCGGAGAATAAATTCCGTCACCGACCTGCTGTCGTTGGGCGGTTTCGTATTCGGCATGCACGCCACAGACGTATACCCGCCGACCGCTGCCGCCAGAGTACCCGTCGCAATGGTCTCCTTGTATTCCTCTCCAGGCTCGCGCACATGGACGTGCATGTCGATCAGGCCGGGGACAACAAGTTTTTCCGCTGCATCAATGATGGTCAGCCGGGGCCCCTGATCGTCAAAAGCCCCTCGCGGCAGGATCTTTGAAATCCTCCCTCGTTCAACAATGATATCCGAGTATTCGATGACTCCCTTTTCAGGGTCGACCAGTTGTCCGCCCTTAATCCAAATCAACACTTCGTTGCCCTCCAATGAGAAGATACAGCAATGCCATCCGCACAGCAACCCCGTTTGCCACCTGGTCCAGGATAACGGAATAAGGGCCATCCGCCACATCCGGAATGATCTCCACTCCCCGATTGATTGGACCCGGATGCATCACGATAACGTCTTTTCTGGCCCGGGAAACAAGCTGGCGATCGATCCCGAAAAATTTCGCATATTCCCTCGTACTCGGAAATATCTTCGCACTCTGTCTCTCCAGTTGAATGCGGAGGAGCATAATCACATCCTTTCCTCTGACAGCATCCCGGGGGTTCGGCACGACTTTCACCCCGAGTGCTTCCATTTCAACGGGCATCATGGTCGGCGGCCCCGCCACCGTCACCTCAGCCCCCATCTTGGTCAAGCCCAGGATGTCGGATCTTGCCACCCGGCTGTGGGCGATATCCCCGATGATAACCACTTTCAGGCCTTTGATCCGTCCTTTTCGTTCCCTGATGGTAAAAAGATCGAGGAGGGCCTGTGTTGGATGTTCATTTATCCCGTCACCCGCGTTGATGACCGATGCTCTGACTTCCCGGGCCAGCAAATGGGGCGCGCCGGTCGAGGAATGTCGCAGCACGATGAGATCGGGGCTCATGGCTTCGAGATTCCTGGCCGTATCTATGAGTGTTTCACCTTTCACCATACTGCTGGTGGAAGCGGACAGACTCACCGTGTCCGCGCTCAATCGCTTCGCGGCGATTTCAAAAGACGTTTTCGTCCTGGTGCTCGGCTCGTAGAAAAAGTGCACTACGCTCTTCCCGCGCAGCGTGGGCACCTTCTTGATATCTCTGGTGGATATGACTTTCAACGACTCCGCAGTATCCAGGATAAGTTCAATATCTTCGATGGACAGCTGACCCATCCCCAAAAGATCTTTGTGACTGAATTCTCCCACCGGTGACTCCTTTTACACTTTCCGCAAAAAAAAACCTCCTTGCCAACAGCAATGGCAAGGAGGTTTTATTATTACGCCGATTCCAACCATAGATCAGTAAAATTTTCCCAAATTGTCTATATCGTGAAGAACAGAGGAAATCAGTCTTCCTTACTTTCTTCAGTTGCTTCCGCAACATCCGCACTGCTGTCCGGTTTTCCCTTCTTCGCACTCCGGGGAGCCTTTTCTCCTGCCGATGCAGCCTTGCCTTTTTTCTCTTTGCGCGGACTTGGGGAAGGAGACTTTTCGGTTTTCTTCTTCTTTTCCTTCTTCTTGGCCTTTTTCTCTTCCTCAACCGGCAAAAGCTGAACGACCGAGACAGGAGCTCCGTCTCCCTTTCTGAAGCCCTTTTTGACGATTCTCACATAACCGCCCTGTCTGTCAAGATATCTGTCCTTTATTTCGT